>JAJYHI010000007.1 GCA_021784835.1 bacterium | reverse complement strand
TAGTTTAGTTTAGTTTAGTTTAGTTTAGTTTAGTTTAGTTTAGTTTAGTTTAGTTTAGTTTAGTTTAGTTTAGTTTAGTTTAGTTTAGTTTAGTTTAGTTTAGTTTAGTTTAGTTTAGTTTAGTTTTTCTTATTCTTAAGCATTAAATCGTAAAGATATACTTCAAGAGATGTATTGTATTCCGAAGTTAAATGAAAATCGCCGTTTTGTGCGGAATTAATTTTTTCCGCGGCGTAACTTTCGGCTTCTTTTTCTATTGCGGCGGTATCTTCGTTTTTAATGAGCCTGCCGTTTACCAGAACGGCTATTTTATCGCATAATTCCTTGCTGTCCGCAAGCACGTGAGATGAAAAAAATATGGTCTTCTTTCTTTCTTTCAACTTAAATATTATATCCTTAAATTCTTTTCTGCCAATCGGGTCTAAGCCGGATAAAGGTTCGTCGAAAATTAAAATTTCGGGGTCCCCTAGAATTGAAACGGCTAAAGCCAACCTCTGGGTCATACCCTTCGAGTATTTATGAGCGTGCAGGTCTTTTGCATAAAAAATGCCGGCAAGTTTCAACGAATCGTAAATCTCTTCTTTGCTTATTTTTGCATTTAACAATTTAGCATAATAATTAATAATTTCTATCCCTTTAATCCCCCGCGGAAAATTTGGATTTTCGGGCAGATAGCCCAATTTAACGCGCGACCTGCAATCTTTAGCTTCATAGCCGTTTATCTTAACGCCGCCCCTTGAAGGATGAATCAGGCCCACCATCATTTTTATCGTGGTCGATTTCCCCGCTCCGTTAGGTCCGAAAAATCCGATGACTTTTCCTTTTTCTACCGTAAAAGAGAGGTCTTCTACCGCATTTTTTTTAATCCCGAAAAAACCGATTCTGAAATATTTCGTTACGCCGTTTAATTCAATCATAATTTACCGTTATAATTACCGTTATAATAAAATATTATAATAAATAAATAAAAAATAGGTTTTTATCTATTTTTGGCGGTTTTAATTTTATGCCTAAGAAACAGCTTTAAAGAATAAGGTATCTTGTATTTTTTATGCTCTTTCTTTAACAGCATCTCTTCTTTAACCGCATTTATCCGGTATTTTATTACCCGTCTGATATATGGATTTTTATTGTTTTTATACATATCCTCAAGAAAATTTAACGCCTGACCCAGGTTTCCGGATTTATTGAGGAGTTTCATATATAAAAACTCAAGATATTTCGGGCTGTTTTTCATATTTACCGCATATTTAAGATAATATGCCGCTTTCTTATAATCGTTAAGGCTGTAAAAATAATTGAACGCAATCAGAAACGGTATGTTCCAATTCCCTTTAAGATGCCCCATTCCCATTTTAAGCAGTTTAATGGCCTTAAGCGGTTTGCCGCTTAAACCTATGAGCGTTCCACCCGCCTGGTAAGCGTAATTGAAATCTGGGTTCAGGGAAACGGTTATGAGGGATATTCTATACATATACGGATAATGCATCCTTGCCAATCTTAAAGTCGAAGTTTCCTGAACGAAAAGTATCCAAAAATAATCGGAAAAAAGCGTATCGAAGTTTAAATCTATAAATTTTAAAAATTCAGGTTTTATGGACGAATATTTTAATAAAGACGAGAGCTTAAACGTTAGGTTTCTTTTGGAATACGCTACGCGTTCAAATGAATAAAATATACAATAGGCTAACGAAAGTATAATAAGGAATATGATAAGGCTTTTCGATAATTTCCGGGCGGATAATCTCATATTTTCGTTTTTACTCCGGGTCTTTCAATGAATCCATGTAAAACAGGGCCGTTTCCGATGCTATTTTGCATGCGTCGAAATTCTTAACGACTTTATTATAACAATTTAAACCCAATTTTTCAATCAAATCCGCCTTTGTTATCAAAGCGATAATTTTGCCCGCAAGCTGTTCGTAATCTCCGTTCTTAAATAAAAGCCCCGTTTCGTTATTTTTTATTATCTCCGGAATGCCGCCGGTATCCGATGCGATAACCGCTTTCTTTAAGGCGCACGCTTCTATTATGATGCTCCCCATGCCTTCGAGTCCGGAAGGAACTATTATTAAATCGGATGCGGCTATATATTTTTTTATATCGTTTTTGAAACCGGTTATAATAAAATATTTTTTCAATCCTTTTTTATTTATTAAATCCGCGATATAGTCGTAAAGCCCGCCCTCGCCTATAATAACGAATTTTATGCCGCTTCGTTCCCTAATTATCAATTCCGCCGCGTTTATTAATACTTCATGGCCTTTCTCTTTAGACAGCCTTCCTATAAGCGAAACCATTTTTTCGCCGGGACCGATTCCGAGTCCGCTTTTAACTTTTTCTATATCTTCGCGATAAAACTCCTCGCCGTTTAGGCCGCCGGCTTCGCTATAAATTCTTGGGCTGTAAATAGTTTGAATATTTTTAGGGTTAATTTTCATATTTTTAATCAAGCTTTTTTTAATAAAATCGGATATGGCTATAAATTTATCGGTTAAAAAAAGGTAAATCAGGAATCCCTTTAAAAAATCTATCTTATAGGCGACGTGTCTCGTCAGAACCTTTATTATTTTTTTTTTAAAAATCGAAATAGCGGCTATGCCGCCCAAAAAATGGTCCAGCGGCGAATGAAAATTTATTAAATCTATATCGCGCTTTTTTAAAAACCGCCTTATTTTAATAACTGCGGCTACATCGGCAAAATTTCTCATTTTTACAGAAAATTCCGGGATGCCGTACATATCCAGTTCGCGCTTCAATCTTTTGTTGCCGTTATGTATAACGTAGATATTGAACTTTTCGCCATGATAAAGTTTAATGAATTTAAGAAGCACGACGATATCTGTTTGAGCTCCGCCGAAATTTTTAAAGCCGTCTATATGAAGTATGTTAAATTTGCCTTTTTTATCCATAACGATTAAAATTAATATGTTCGCTGATATAATCTATCTAAATCGAGGCAGAGCATAGCAAATGCGGCCGCGGTTAAAAATTATTATAATTTATTTAAAAAACAAAAGCTAATAATAAGCCATGGTAAACTACGTTATAATTTTTATAAAGAACATATTTCTCGCTTTAGTGCCGCTCTTCGTGGCGATAGACATTTTCGGCGTCCTGCCGATTTATCTGGATTTCGTGAAAGACGCCGCCGTAGACGAAGAGAAAAAAATAAGAAAAAACTCTTTAATTACCGCTTTTAGCGTCGGGATAGGCTTCCTTATGCTTGGAAAATCCCTCTTCGACGTTATGGGCATTTCTATTTACGATTTTGAGATAGCCGGCGGCGTGCTTTTATTGATAATATCCATAAACAATCTGCTTTCTGAAAAACCTAAAATCTTCGCATCGGCGGACAAGGCCGATTTGGGAGTCGTTCCCATAGGCGTCCCTTTAATAGTCGGCCCGGGTGTCCTGACTACGCTTTTAATTATTACGGGAATTTACGGATACTGGGTCGTTACTATTTCGTTTATAATTAATCTTTTAATCGTCTATGCCGTCCTTAGAAATACAAGGACGATTTTAAAATATCTCGGCAAAACGGGTTCAAACGCCGCGGGAAAACTGGCAGCTCTTTTGCTTGCCGCATACGCCGTTATGATGATGAGGACGGGAATTATAAATACGGTATCCGTTTACATAAAACATATTGCTCATAGCGCGGGGTAAAGGACGTGAATTTAACGGCAAACGAACGAAAAGAACGGGAGACGCCCGACGGCGGCAGGTTAAACGTTAAACCTGAAATGCATTATATCGCCGTCTTTAACTGTATAATCTTTGCCTTCAAGCCTTAAAAGCCCCATTTTTGCAGCGTTTGCCTCGGAGCCTGCCCTGATGAAATCGTCGTAAGAAATAACCTCCGCTCTTATAAAGCCTTTTTCGAAATCCGAATGAATCGTTCCTGCGGCTTGAGGCGCTTTCCAGCCGTTTATAACCTCCCACGCCCTAACCTCCTGCTTGCCGGCGGTAAAAAACGAAATTAAGCCTAAAAGCTTGAAGCTGACGGAAGCAACCGTATCCAGGGCGGAAGATTCGAGTCCGTAATCTTTTAGAAAAGCGCCTTTATCTTCGTCTTCCAAGGCGGCTAATTCTTCTTCTAATTTTGCGCATAATCTTATTACCGGTATATTTTTAGATTTGGCGATATTGGATATCTCTTCTATATCGTTATTGGAAAAATTTACGGACAGCATTTCTTCGTCTACGTTAAGAACATATATAACCGGTTTTACAGATATAATTCCTAAGGATTTTAAAAGATTTTTTTCGTTTTCGCCGAATTCCCTATTGTCTATGCTCCCCGTTTCGGAAAGCCGTTCGTTTATGTTTTTTAGAAAAGCGGCGGAGGACGCGGCGGCCTTATCGCCGCTTTTGGCAATTTTTTCGAGTTTCTGGAGATGTTTGGAAAGTATTTCTATATCGCTTAGGGCGAGTTCCGTATTAATAATCTCGAGGTCTCTGCCGGGATTAATATCTCCTTCCACGTGGACGACGGAACTTTCCTTAAAAACCCTTACGACCTGTATTATTAAATCTACGTTCCTGATATGGGAAAGAAATTTGTTGCCTAACCCCTCGCCTGAAGAAGCCCCCTTAACTAGTCCTGCGATATCTACAAACTCGACATAGGTAGGGGTATATTTATCCGGATTAAATATATCCCTTAGTTTTTCTAATCTCTTATCTTTAATCGGTTTTATGCCTATATTGGGCTCTATTGTGCAGAAAGGATAATTGCTGGCTTCCGCCCCTCCCGAAGTAATGGCGTTAAATATAGTGGATTTTCCCACGTTAGGAAGGCCTACGATGCCGCATTTAAGTCCCATATTTATTATCCTCAGCAAGAACAGATGCTATTATTATATTATTTTACAGGATTTCCGCCGACGAGTCGGAACCGGCTTAGAATATTTATTTACGGTTAAAATTATTCATTGCCTTCGCTATGCCGTCCGATATAAAAATAGATAAGATTTCGTTTATCGTTTTCAGAATGCCGGGTATTTTTTTAATTTCGTCTTTTGAAAAATTTGACAGCACGTAATCCGCGCCCGTGTCAAATTTTGCCCTGTCGGAAGAGTTTATGCCCAATTTAATCCGTGTAAAATTTCTGCTTTTAAGCGAATTTATTACCGAATTTACGCCGTTATGAGAGCCGCCGCTGCCCCCGAACTTTATTTTATAACTTCCGAAAACAAGGTCGAGGTCGTCGTGAAGCAGAACGATATTTGGATTTGAATTGCCGCTATTGTCAGCCGTTTCCGGCATCTTAAAAACTCCGCATTTATTTAACGCCTCTTTCACGGCTTTCCCGCTTAAATTCATAAAGGTAAGCGGCTTAACTAAATAAACGCTTTTGCCCGATATAATTTTATTGGAAATCTGATAATTTTTTTTATTAATAAACGGCGGAAAATTATTTTCTTCGGAAAAGCTGTCTACGGCCATAAAACCAAAATTATGGCGGGAAAACCGGTATTCCTGTCCCGGATTTCCAAGGCCGAAAATAAATATATCAGCGGACATTATAATAAAATTTTAAGGCTTAGTCGAAGGCTGTTGCGCGGGAGCAGGTTTAGCCGGCGCTTCCGTTTCGGCCTCAGCCGTCTTTTCGGCGGCGGCTTCCTCGACCGTGGGCTCTGCTACTGTAACAACCGGCGCGTCGCCTTCGACCATTATTTCTATGTTATCGCCTAATTTTAAATCTCTGACATGGACTATATCGCCGATTTTAAGGGGCGATACGTCTATTTCGACGGTATCGACTATATCTTTGGGATAGCCCTTAACAGTAATATGCCTCATAAGCGGTTCAAGGATTCCGCCTAGCTTAACGCCCTCTGGCTTGCCTACAAAGTGGATAACGGCCTCTATTTCAATTTTCTCGTCCATAGATATCTCATGGAAATCTATATGGATGATGGCGTCCGTAACCGGGTCCTTTTGAATTTCTTTTATTACGGCGGTTTTACCGTTCACGGCTTTTTCCTTGCTGATTATATTGATAAACGAAGATATGGAATGTTTTGCAAAAGCCTTAAGGAATTCTTTATAGTTCAATAAGACGACGGCCGGCTCGGTTTTTTTTCCGTATAATATCCCGGGTATAATGCCCTGATTCCTCAAAGATTTGATATTGTCTTCTTTTTTTCTTGCCTCGATATTCAAATTAATTATTTCCAATGAAAATCTCCTTTTTTTCTTATTATTTTGTTATATATGTTTATATGTTCCGTTATATGCCCAAAAGTTATTTAAATAAAAAGCGAACTGACAGAATCCTCGTCGTGAATTCTTTTGACGGCTTCTCCCAGAATATTCGCAACGCTTAAAATCTTTATCTTGCTTGACGATGTCCGCCTGTTCTCTCTGTTTATTGTATCGGTAATTATAAGTTCTTTTATAGGACAGCTATCTATTTTATTTATAGCTTCTCCCGATAAAACCCCGTGAGTCGCCATGGCTATCACTTCGCGCGCGCCGTTATTAGAAAGGGCGACTGCTCCCTGAGTAATAGTGCCTGCCGTATCTACCATATCGTCCAGCATAATCGCAATCTTATTTTTAACGTCGCCGATAACGTTCATAATTTCCGCGACGTTTGCCTTAACCCTTCTTTTGTCGATAATGGCAAGATTTGCCCCCAGATGGTTTGCGAATAACCTCGACCTTTCGACCGCTCCGGCATCGGGAGAAACTACGACGATATCGGCCGGTTCGTAATCTTTTTCTTTTATATATTCGAGTAAAACCGGCGTGGCATATAAATGGTCAACCGGAATATTAAAAAAGCCCTGTATCTGTCCGGCGTGCAAATCCATCGACAGCATCCTGTCCGCGCCGGACGTGGTAATTATGTCCGCGACTAACTTTGCCGTGATGGGAACCCTCGAAGCCGTTTTTCTATCCTGCCTCGCATATCCGTAATATGGAATGACCGCGGTAATCCTGTTAGCCGATGCCCTTTTCATGGCATCTATCATTATTAAGAGCTCCATAAGGTTTTTATCGACTGGATTAGACGTCGACTGTATAAGGAATATATCGCATCCCCTGACGTTCTCCCTGATGTTGATAAAAGTTTCGCCGTCGCTGAAATTGTAAACTTCGGCGTCTCCCAAGGTAATGCCAAGATAACCGGCCATTTTTTCCGCAAGCTCTTTATTGGAATTCCCGGTAAACAGTTTTAATTTGTTTAACATATAATTATAATTATTTTTTTACGAATAGAATATTATAGTATAATGCCGGCTGAGACGGGTGCATGGCTCCCTTTTGCCGCGGCCGACTTTGCGACCCGCGCATTAACCAACCATTTATTTTTTTACAAACATTGTACTGGCTGGGGCGGGAGGATTCGAACCTCCGAATGCAGGAATCAAAATCCTGTGACTTGCCGCTTGTCGACGCCCCAATATTGTGTATCCGACGCTAATGGCAAGAAATAGAGTTCATTATTCCTGAATATTAAGCGCGGCTTCGTATGCCGCAAGAACGGCAGATTCTATCATGTCCCTCGTTTCGTTGTTTAAAGGATGGGCGGTGTCTTTAAACGTGCCGTCTTTTCTTTTCTTACTCGGCATCGCGACAAAAAGCCCGTCTTTTCCGTTTATTATCTTAAGGTCCCTGACGACAAAACAGTTATCGAACGTGATTGTGACATAAGCTTTTAATTTTTCTTCATTAACGGGGAAAACATTAACTTCCGTAACTTGCATAACAAAGTCCTCCAAAAAATAAATTGGGTAATAGATAGTTTATAAAGTTGCTGTCAAAAAGCTTAAATTTATCCTTTCGTAAAAAAGAAAAGATTTTAAATTATCTAAATATAAGCGGGCTTTCTCTTCGGTTCTAAACGCCCCGAATATTGCCGAACCGCTGCCTGACAAAAGGGCTCCTTCCGCCCCGCTAAGAATAAGAGATTCTTTAATTTCCTTAAGAACAGGATGCCTATCAAAAATTACCCGTTCGAAATCGTTTATAAATTCCAAATGTTTAAAGTCTAAGAAATGAATATTATAATAATTTATATTATTTGTCAATATAAAATCGTCATAGTCCGAATATGCCTCTTTCGTGCTTATCCCAAAATCGGGAATTATAAGGGCTATATAATATCTGGGCAATTCTCCCGCTTTTATTTCCTCGATATCTTCTCCGAAACCGGATACTATCGCGTCGCCCTCCGATAGAAAAAACGGTACGTCAGAACCTGTTTTCAACGCCAATTCCCTTAATTCCGTTTTATCTAAAATGCCGCCGAACTTTTCGTTTAACTTTAGCAACAACCCGGCGGCGTCGCTTGAACCGCCTCCCAGTCCCGCATTAAACGGAATATTTTTTTCTATTAGGATATCTATTCCCCTATTAAATATGCCCGCCTTTTCAAAAAAACTTTTTGCGGCTTTTACGGCTATATTGTTTTCGTTTGAAATCGATTCGATATCGAATTTTATCCGGCTTCTTTTTATATTTTCACCCGCAATTACCCTTATATTATAATCGCCGCCGGTAATATTAAAATAAATTTTATCGAAAATTCCCACCTTCCGGATTAAAGATTGAATTTTATGCAAACCGTTTGGGGATTTTTTTTCGCCGACCCTCAAAAAAAAATTAACTTTGGCGGGAGCGCGGCAGGTCAGACTCTCCATAAAAAACCGGCTGAATTATTTGCAAAATTTATAAATTCCTGCGGATATATTCCCATCAATATCGTAAAAATCAAACATATTATAACCGTAATCAATAATCCGCCGTCAGCCCCGATGCCGGCAATTCCGCAATTATCGCCGGCGCGGACCGCATTATCGCCGGCGGCCTCTTTGTCCGGCATATACATTAAGACGATTATTTTAATATAATAAAATGCGGCAAAGGCGCTGTTTAAAAGCGCTATAAGCACGAGAAAATTGTAGCCCGATTTAATTGCCGAAGAAAATACGTAAAATTTCCCCATAAATCCCGCAGTTATAGGTATTCCAGCAAAAGACAGCAGAAAAAGCGAAAATGAGGCGGCGATGAAAGGATATTTATACCCCATTCCTGAATATTGTTTTATGTCCAACGATATTAAATCGGAATTTTCGAATATTATGACTATGGAAAAAGCCCCGGCCGTCATAAAAACATATGAAAGCAGGTAAAAGAGGGTGCCGGAATAACCGTAAAGTCCGCCGCCTATAATGCCGGTCAGCATATAACCCGCCTGAGCTATCGATGAATATGCCAAAAGCCTTTTTACATTGGAAGACAAAAGCGCGGCAAGATTTCCGAACGTCATAGAAAAAACCGCAAGAAGCCACAGTATATCGTTAAAATTCATTATATTAAAATCGTATATAAGGGAATAAATCCTTAAAAATATTGCAAAAGCCGCTATCTTTATTCCGGTCGCCATAAAATTAGTTACCGGAGTGGGCGCCCCGTCGTAAGCATCTGGCGTCCATGAATGAAACGGGAATAAAGACATTTTAAAGGCGAGCCCGACCAGAAATAGAATTAATCCTACGGAAAAATAAACCTTGATTCCGCCGCGGCTTAATAAATCTTTATAGGAAATATTTTCTAAGAAAGAATGTATGCCGTATAAATTTAGATGTCCGGAAGCCGCATAGATAAAAACCGCCCCGAAAACCAAGAATGCCGACGCGAACGCTCCCAGCACGAAATATTTAAGAGCCGCTTCGGTGCTTCTTGCGCTGCCCCTGATATATCCGGTAAGTATGTAGGCGGCGATAGACATAAACTCGATGGATAAAAATACCATTATAAGATTATTGGAAGAAACTAAAAACATCATCGCCGAGATTCCGAAAAGAATAAGGCTGTAATATTCGGGCGTAGGCATTCCGGCGCGTTCGATATAGTCTTTCGACATCAAAACCGTAAATAGGCCGGATAAAAGAATGGCGGCGAATAAAAAAACGTCGAACCCGTTAAACAGTATAGACCCGCTGAATCCGTCGATATTCCTGCCGGAAAGCATCAGAACGGATAAAATGGAAAAGCCTATTCCTATAATGGAAATATAGTATGAACTTCTGCCTTTCGAAAGTTTTCCGAAAAATGTCAGCATAATGACCAAAAAGGCAAACGTTATGATAACGGCTTCGGGCATAATGCCGAGCATGCTTTTTTCCATGAAATATATATTGTACGCCTCCGCAATATTATGCATTGGACAACCCCGTTCTTAATTTAATTATGTTATAAACGGCCTTATGGTGCTGCACCATAGAAACGAAATGCAAAACTGTCGGGTCTATCCTTTCTAAAAACGGCATAGGATAAAATCCTATAAAAAACATCAATAATATTAACGGCAAAACCGTGACAATTTCTCTTAAGTTCATATCTTCGAAATTTTCCATTTCAGAATTGACGTTCTTCTGAAACATAACCCTCTGAAACATCCATAAAAGATAAACCGCGGCAAAAATAATACCGCTAGTGGCGATAACCGTCAATACGGGATAGCTATGAAAAGAACCGGCCAATATTAAAAACTCTCCTATAAAACCGTTTAAACCCGGAAGGCCTATGGACGCAAGAACCGAAATCATAAAAAGCGCTGTAAGTATCGGCGCTTTTTTTGCGATTCCTCCAAAATCTTTAATCTGCCTCGTATGCATTCTTTCATAAAGCATTCCTACGAAAAGAAACAAAGCTCCGGTAGTAATTCCGTGATTTAACAGCTGTATAACGGAACCGTCCACGCTAACCGCAGACATCGCAAACAAACCGAGCATTATAAATCCCATATGCGATACGCTGGAAAAAGCGACCAATCTTTTTAGGTCCCTCTGGACTATGGAAACTAACGCTCCGTAAAGAATTCCGATAACCGACAGGACGATAACAGGGGGGGCCAGCAATAAAGCCGCGGCGGGCAAAAGAGGAACGGCAAACCTGAAAAATCCGTAAACGCCGAATTTCAATAAAACTCCCGCAAGAATGACGCTGCCGGCCGTAGGAGCTTCGGTATGCGCATCGGGCAGCCATGTATGAAAAGGAAAAAGAGGGATTTTTATAGCAAAGCCCAGAAACAGGGCTATAAATAAAATTAACTGGAGGCCGTCCGGAATATGGGTATTATATAATCTTAATATATTAAACGTAAAATTCCCGGTTTGATGATAATGAAGCATAAATATATAGATTAATCCCAAAAGCATAACCAAAGAGCCGGAAAGGGTATAAAGAACAAACTTGACCGCGGAATACACCCTCTTTCCAGTGCCCCACATTCCTATGATAAAATACATCGGAATAAGCATAAATTCCCAGAATAGATAAAACAATAAAACGTCTAAAGAAGCAAAGGTGCCTATCATAAACGTTTCTAAAAGCAGCATTAAAATGACGAATTCTTTAACGTGCTCTTTTATATACCTGTAACTGGACAATAAAGAAACGGAAGTAAGGAGGGTGGTCAGCAGTATCAGGAAAAGGCTTACCCCGTCAATCCCTAGATAATAAGATGCACCGAACGAAGGAATCCACGGTAATTTTTCGACGAACTGAAATTTATAGGTGTCCGGCTTAAAATAAACGAAAAGATAGACGGAAAAAACAAACTCGGCCAACGAAAAAAATAAGGAAAGATTTCTTAATATTCCGTAGCTTTTTTTATTGACCGGAAGCAGTAAAAGAATCGAAGCCGCCGGAAAAAATATCAGTATAGATAATAAATGCTTTATGAAAAATGCCATATAATAATTGTCCTTATATCGATTTTACCTTATAAAATAATAGAAAAGCAGAGCCGCGACTCCGATTGAAAGCGTTAAAACATAGCTCATTAGCATGCCGTTCTGAATTTTCTTTGTTTTGGCCGAGAAAAGGGCGAACGCCGAAGCGATGCCGTTAACAGAACCGTCTATAAGCCTGATATCTACCGCCTGCCATAAGAAGCCCGCAAATGACAGCAAAGGCTTTACGATTACCGCATCGTATACGCGGTCTATGTAAAGCTTATTATATGATAGCGCGTAAACGGGCTTGAAAATTGTCTTGATTTTTTCCGCAAGCGAGGACTTTTTGATATAAAAAAGATAGGCTATATATATGCCCGATAATCCCGCAAGAACGGATATGAGGCTTAAGATATACCATGGAAAGCCGTTAACGGCAGGCGCAAAATTATTTGCGTTTTTAAAATCGGCATGTAAAAAATTATAGAATATGGAATCGTTAAACGGCGGCATTCCTAAAAATCCTATTAGAACCGCAAACGAAGCCAGAATTATCATGGGATAAGTCATAATTTTAGGAGATTCGTGCGCATGCAGTTTTTTATCCATTCCCGAACCTGCAAAAAAAGCGAGGAATATTAATCTGAAGATATAGAAGGCGGTCATTAGCGCGGTTATTTCTCCGACGACCCATGCGAAATAAAAGCCCTTATTGTAAATATCGGCCAATATCGCATCTTTTGAAAAAAAGCCGGAAAACGGGGGTATGCCCGATAAAGCAAGTCCGCCTATTATAAAAGTTATAGCGGTAGTTTTCATTTTAGAATACAGCCCGCCCATTTTTCTTAGGTCTAATTCTCCGGAAAGACCGTGCATGACGCTTCCGGCGGTCAGAAAAAGAAGACCTTTGAAAACGGCATGGGAAACAAGGTGAAATATGCCGGCCGTGTACGAGCCTATTCCGACCGCCATAAACATATACCCTAACTGGCTTATCGTAGAATAAGCGATAATCCTTTTAATATCGAACTGCGTTAAAGCAATAAACGCCGCCATAAATGCGGTAAACGTTCCCACGGCTAGAACTACTTCTGAGGCAAAAGGAGAATACGAAAATATGACGTGGAATCTTGCAATCATATAAACTCCAGCCGTAACCATAGTCGCGGCATGAATAAGAGCGCTGACCGGCGTCGGCCCTTCCATGGCGTCCGGCAGCCAGACATGCAGCGGAAACTGCGCCGACTTGCCGACGGCGCCGGCAAATAAAAGAATGGCTATAACGGTTACTGTAGAGGCGGGCATAGACGGAACCATTTTAAATACGGCCTCGTAATTAAGCGTTTTTGCCGTAACGAATAATAAAAAAATGCCGGTCACAAAACCGAAATCGCCGACCCTGTTGACTATAAAGGCTTTCTTTCCGGCATCCGACGCCGACTTCTTTTCGTACCAGAATCCTATTAATATGTAGGAGCAGAAACCTACCGCCTCCCAAAAAACGTACAGGAGCAGTAAGTTATTGGATATTACGAGCATTATCATAGAAAACACGAAAAGGTTAAGAAAGGAAAAGTATCTGGAAAAGCCCTTATCTCCCTGCATATACCCGATGGAATATATATGCACGAGCGCGCTGACTCCCGTAACCATGACGAGCATAATTACCGAAAGCCTGTCTATGACTGCGGATACGCCCGCTTTAAATATTCCTGCGCGAATCCACGGATAAATAGTATCGGTATATCCGTGAGAATTAGCTACGATAAATAAAAGAACGACGGATAAGATAAAAGACGCGGACACGAAAGCCGAGGCAAGATACCCTGAATAACCTTTGAAATATTTTCCCAATAACCCCCAAATAATCCAGCCGGATAAAGGAAATAACGGTATCAGCCATGTTATTAATATTTTTAAATCCATATAAATATTATCCTTTAATTTTTTAATTCATTTGCCGCATCTATATCGACCGTTCCCTTTTCCCTGTAGAAAGCTATGGCGATTCCTAAAGCTATTGCCGCCTCGGCGGCGGCGACTACCATCACGAAAATAACGAATATATCGCCGGATATGAGATTAAGATAATTGGAAACAGCTACGAACCCCAAATTGGCCGAATTGAACATAAGCTCTAAGCTCATAAATACTATTATTAAATTTTTACGGATAATTACCCCGAGAACTCCTATGCAAAAAATCACGCTTGCGACTATTAAGTAACTGTTCATATCTATCCAGCCGTTCATATCTATATCACCCTGCCTGATTGTTATAATTTCTTTTTGGCGAACAGGTACGCCCCTACTATGGCGACGAATAGAAGAGCCGACGCCATCTCGAAAGGCAGCATATACCTGGTAAATAAAAATTCTCCGATAACCTGAGTATTCCCTATTTTTTTAATTAACGCGCGTGTAAATATTCCCGAAGAATTTCTACTTTCTCCGTTAAAAATATATAAAACTATTTCGACAAATAAAACGGCGGAAATAAATATTCCGATAAGTATCTGATGAAGCCCCGCCTTAATATGCCTTATTTTCGATAAGTTTAACAGCATTATGACCAGAACCACGAGAACCATTATCGCGCCCGCATATATAATAATCTGCATGGCGGCAAGAAATTGCATATCAAGCATTACGTAAAAGCCGGCAAGCGCAAAAAAACACAATACTAAATAGAGGGCGGAGGTTAAAGGATTTTTCATCGTTATGACCATTACGGCAGAAAAGATTGCGATAAACGAAAAAATATAAAAAAGCGTTTCCAAAATAATCCTCTTATTATTTAATATTTTTTAAAATTTTATATTTACCTTGATTTTATTAATTTTTCTATTCCGTAAATTCCTTCGTCCCGCGAATAAAAAGCCACTTCGTAATCGCTGCCCAAACTTATCGCTTCTTCGGGGCAAATTTCTTCGCAGTATCCGCAGCAGATGCATCTTAATAAATCTATTTCGAACGAAGAGGGGTGCCGCCTTCCGTCGCTAAAAGTTCCGCCGCCTAATTTATCTAAGCTGTGATTATGTTTTTGCCTTTCGGTAAGTTCGTGCTCGAATCCGTAATCCACATAGCCGCTTTTTATTTTAATAGCTTCCGAAGGACAAACCGTCTGGCATAAAAAACAGGCTACGCATCTTAACGAGCCGTCTCCGTTAACGTTAAGATGCGGAAACGCCCTGAATCTTTCGGCTATTCTGAGCCTTTCCTTAGGATATTGAAACGTTACAGGCTTGCTAAAAAATGTTTTTATAGTAGTCTTTAACCCTATTAAGAAATTCCTGGAAATTTCTATAATTGAGTTTTCCTGTTTTTCGGTATTCATATCTTTTTCGTTTTTACCTGTTTAATAAAATCATTATAAAACCGGTAACTATAATGTTGGCTAAAGCCAGCGGCAACAGGAATTTCCATCCCAGGTCCATAAGCTCGTCGTATCTTAACCTTGGATACGTCCATCTCAGCCAAAGATAGATGAGTATAACAAAAAATACTTTTATTAGAAACCATAAAACGGACGGAAGAAACGGGCCCTGCCAGCCTCCCAGAAACAACGTGACTATTATAGCGCTGTTTACGACCATCTGTGCATATTCGCCGATAAAATAGAACGCAAACTCCATGCTGGAATATTCAGTATGAAAACCCCCGACTATTTCTCCTTCCGCTTCTCCCAAATCGAAAGGAACCCTGTTCATTTCGGCGGTAGATGCTATAAGATAGATTATAAACCCTACGGGCTGATATACTATAAACCACATATGCGACTGCTCGGAAACTATTTTAGCCAAGCTTAAATCTCCCGCGAGCATTATTATGCCTACGATAGAAAGAACCAAGGAGATTTCGTAGCTTATCATTTGCGCCGCGGTTCTTATCGCGCCAAGCAAAGAATACTTGCTGTTCGAGGCCCATCCGCCCAGCACGACTCCGTAAACGCCCAGCGAAGTCAATGCCAGTATAAAGAGTACGCCTATATTTACGTCGGTTATCTGGAGGGGAACGGTATGCCCCATAATTTTTACGGGAGCGCCGAAAGGAATAACGGCAAAGGTCGTTAACGCAGGAATAACGACTATTATCGGCGCCAAAAGAAATAAAAGCTTGTCGGCGTTTCCGGGTATTATATCTTCTTTAAAAAATAGCTTGATTCCGTCGGCTATCGGCTGCAGCAATCCGTGGAAACCCGCTTCCATAGGTCCCATCCTGTTTTGTATCCTGGCGGCTATTTTGCGCTCTAAAAGCGTCAGATAAGCCGCGGAAAGCAGCAGGCAGACAAAAACGACGATTATTTTTATAATTTCCGCTATAAGCCAGAATATCATAATCTTAAGCTACCTTAAATTTTTAATAAAAATTTTTGGTTCTATCGTTATAATAAAACCTGCTTCTGCCTTTAATTTTATTATAATATATCACATCTTTATTTTTTAATGAATCAATAAAACCGGATAATTCATTGTTTATATAATTAAAAGAATATCCGAGCCTGCCGGAAATTTCGGCGAGAAGCGGTAAAATGCCGTATCTGTATCCGCCTAAATTAAATTCGTTGTTTAAGCTTATCGTTTTACCCTCGAAATTTTCATAAAAAGAATTATTATTTTCAAGAAAATCTTTAACTGGAATAACGACGTCGGCCATGGAAGACATAATGCTTGACTTGGAGGAGAAAACGGCTAAAAATTCCATGTCCGAGGCGTGCTTAATGAACTCTTTGGAAGAGTCCGTTTTGGAAACGTCGCCTATATATATGAGATTTTTAATTTTACCGGAACTTAAACCGGAACAGATTGAATTAAATCCGGAACCGGCGGCGGGATTAACGCCGGCATTCATCAACCCTCTGTAATTAAAGGGTTTTATAAGCGGAAAAATATATAAGGTTTTTTGCTCGTTTCTTAAAAATCCCGCTATTTCCTTTAATACTAAAAATTCCTCGTCCAGAGCGCGAGAAGACATAAAATAATCGCCTAATATAATAGAAATTGAATCTGCTTCGAGAATATTTTTCGCTATTTCGCCGCCGCCGCCGCCGCGTCCTGTTCCGAAAATAGATTCCTTTAATCCGTTTAGAAAACCCGGCGCCGAAGAAATATCGGAAACTATGGTTTCGGACGCGATATCTTCGAATCTCGAGAGCGGCCGGTTTAATTCTTTTTTTATATTCACCGACAAAAGTTTGCCGCCTTGTTCTCTATGCGTTTTCATAATATTATACGAAACATAGGGAATTTCGTTCTCGATGTCTCCTATGTAGAGCATGGCCTCGGAATTCCTGACGGCCTTAATATCGAAATAATCCTCGCCTTTAAACAGCTCCCTGAACTTAAGAAAATTAGACCTGTATAATTCCGGTTCGGCAATATCGAAATATCCGGGTTTTAAAATATCTTTTGCGAATTTAGATACGGCAAAACCGTCGTTTTCGGAAACGGCGGAAGAAACTAAAACCGCGGTATTTTCCATTTCGCCTTTTTCGGAAATTTTTTTAATTCTTAAGGCAAATTCGTTAATTGCGTTTTCGGGGGCTGTTTCTTCGGAAACGGATTTCTTTTTAATATAAGACGCCGAAATGTAATAGCCGTTATTTTTTCCTATGCCTTCGTAAAAAAAACCTGATTTGCATAAATATCCGCCGAATAAAGATTCCGTCCTGACCAAAGATTCCTCGTTGGCATATCTGTAATATTCGGTTCTGCAAGCGGCCGAACATTTATCGCACACGGATGAAAAAGGAGACTCCTGCCAGTATCTTTCTTTAAATTTAGACGGTTTGGAAATAAGTGCCCCCACCGGACAGACTTCTATGCAGTTTCCGCAATAATAGCATTTTAAAATATTAGTTTCCTTTTTAACCTCTTTAAAGGAACTGCCCGCGGGACTGCCGCCGTATTGTTTTTTGTCCTCGTGCCTTAATCCTATGTAACTGTCGTAGCCGCTCCCTTTAATTTCGTAAAAAGGGTTTCCGTACATGTCGGAGCATACCCTTATGCATCTGGAACACATAACGCATCTCGTCGCCATATATTCGATATATTCGCTTTCAAAAATATGCGTTCTGTCGGGATATAATTTTTTATTTTCCTGCTTGGTAAGTCCGAACTCAAACGTTAAATCCTGCAATAAGCATAATCCCGATTTATCGCAAACGGGACAGTCGAGCGGATGGTCCAACAGGAGATGGGACAGGGCTTCTTTCCTTACGCGCCAGACTTTTTCGGTATCCGTATAAATCTCGTATCCTTCTTTTACCTTTGCGACGCAGGAAGGTACGGGACGCTCTATTCCTTTAACTTCGACCGAACAGATTCTGCATGAGCCTATGGGTATCAATCTTTTTAGATAGCAGAGCGTAGGAATTTTTATACCCGCCTGCGAAGCGGCTTCCAAAATGGTCAGGCTGTCCTGCGTTATCAGCTTTTTATCGTTTATTGTTATTTCTACGTCCAATTTATCTTAATCCTCAAATTTAAGAAGCATAAGCATATAGCACCGCATACACCTTAGGGCTTCGTAAGCGGCGTCGGCGGAAGTAAAACCTTTTTCGGCTTCGGAAAAATTGTTTATCCTTTTGCCTACCGGTTCTTCAACCTGCTTTGGCGCATAGTTTCCTGCGGGAAAATCGGGGTAATCTATTATTTCATTTTTATCGTACACGCCGATTTTCATAAGCAATTTTTCAAAAATATCTTCGTCGGTAATATCGAAAGAACCCGTCCTGATATACTCGTCTATTCTTCTCGCCGCGTTTTTGCCGTCCCTGTTGGAATCCACGATGCTAATCGGTCCCGTCATGGCGTCTCCTCCGGCAAAAACTCCGGGCATATCCGTCATATGCGTATAATCGTCCACGGCTATCGTTTTGCCCTTATAGGTTTTAATTTCCGGCGCGTCTTTAAGAAAATCCAGCTCCGACACCTGTCCCACCGCCATAATAAAAGAATCGCAATCCATATCGAATTCGCTTCCTTTTATTTCGACCGGACTCCTCCTGCCGCTTGCATCGGGTTCTCCAAGCTCCATTCTGACGCACCTTAAGCCTTTGACTTTCCCGTTCTCATGAATTATGGCTATGGGGTTTGTTAAAAATTCGAACTTTACGCCTTCGCTGATAGCGGTATCTATTTCATACGGCGCGGCGGGCATCTGTTCCCTTGCCCTGCGGTACGCGACTATTACTTCTTTATATCCCAACCTTACGGCCGTCCTGCAGCAGTCCATAGCCACATTGCCGCCGCCTTCAATGACGACTTTATTGCTTACTTCTATTTTATTTCCCAGAGCGGAATCCCTTAAAAATTTGACGCCTTCGTAACAGCCTTTAAGGTTGTCTTTTTCCCCCGGCAGGCCTATGTTCTGGCCTTTATGCGCGCCTACCGCAAGATAAACTGCTTTAAATCCTCTTTCAAACAAATCTTTAACGTTAAAATCGGTCCCGAGCCTTTTGTTCAGTTCATAATCAATGCCCGTTGAAAGTATATAGCCTATTTCTTTGTCTAAAATTTCCTGAGGAAGACGGTATCTTGGAATGCCTACCGTCATCATTCCGCCTAAAACCTGAAGAGCTTCAAAAATAACCGGCTTATAACCCATTAAACGCAGATAATAGGCGCAGCTTAAACCTGCCGGTCCCGAACCTATTATCGCAACTTTAATTCCGTTATCTTTTATGTCGAAAACAGGTCTTACTTGGGAGTAAAATTCGTTATCGGCGGCAAACCTTCTTATGAGGCAAATCTGAATCGGCTCATCGACGTTTGCCCTCCTGCAGTTATCCTGACACGGATGGAAACAGCTTCTGCCCAGAATGGCCGCAAGAGGGGTGTTTCTTCTGGCGGATTCCAAAGCGTCTTCGTAACGGCCGTCCCTTACCCTTTCTATCCAGTTTGGAATGTCCAATTTTGAAGGACAGCCGTTTATGCAAGGGGCCGTCGTTTTAACGATATACTCGCCTTCCGGTATTATTTCCTTGTCTGATACTGCTTTAATAAAATCGTCCCCGAAATTTTCGATAAGTTCCAATACGGCCTTTGGACCTATGCTTCCCACGGTGCATTTAGAGGCCGATAAAATCCATTCGCACTGATTTTTAAGCCTGTCTATGTCATAGTCGCCGGCCTTGCCTCTGCACATATTTTCGAGTATTTCTCCTGCGACGGACGTTCCTATCCTGCAAGGTATGCAAACTCCGCAGGAAAGTTTTTGGAGCTCGCGCATATAGCATCTTGCCAGGTCGACTTTGTTGTCGCCGTCGTCCAATAAAGCGACGCCGCTCCAGTTTAATACGGACGTTATTTTTTTTCGTCCGCTGCGTTCAAAAGCATTTACGTCTAATTTTGGACCAATTTTGTCAATGATTTTCATTTTTATTGTTTTACCTGTCAACCTCTCCCAGCAGTATATCGACGCTTCCCATGATAGCAATCAAATCGGCGATTAAATGTCCCGCGGCCATTTTATTTAAGGCGCTGATATTGCAGAAAGAAGGCGGCCTTACCCTCATCCTGTACGGATAAGCCGAACCGTCGGATACCAAGTAAAAACCCAGCTCTCCCCTGGGATTTTCTATGGACTGGTATGCTTCGCCTTTAGGTGGTTTTATGCCTTCCATGCCGTATTTAAAAAGCGATATCATGCCTTCCATAGAGGTCAGCGCGCGTTTTTTGGGAGGAATAACGTATCGGGGATATTCGTCGTAGCTTAAATATTCCCCAGCCGGAACATTTTCGACCGCCTGATTTATTATCTTAAGGCTTTGCCTCATTTCTTCTATCCTGACTAAATATCTGTCGTAAACGTCTCCGGCGTCGCCTATGGGAATTTCAAAATCGAAATCCTCGTAGCTTGAATATGGATTTGCCTTTCTTACGTCGTATTTTACTCCGCTGCCCCTGAGGGACGGTCCGGTTAATGCCCAGTTAACGGCGTCTTCAGCGGAAATTATGCCCAGGTTTTTGGTTCTTTCCAGCCATATTTTATTTTTTGTAAGCAGCGCTTCGTATTCGTTAATTTTTTCTGGAAAAATTTTAATGAAATCCCTTGTTTTATCGAAAAAATCTTTATGCGCGTCCATAGCGAGGCCGCCGACGCGGTAAAACGAAGGGGTCATCCTGGCGCCCGTAACGGTTTCTATGATGTCCAATATCAGCTCTCTTTCGCGGAAACAGTATAAAAACTCGGTCAACGCCCCTATATCCACGGCATGCGTCGCCAGCCATACGAGATGCGAACTTATCCTCGTGAACTCGGCAAGAATAACCCTTATATATTCGGCTCTTTTGGGCGCTTTAACTCCGCAAAGTTTTTCCGCCGCAAGGATATAACCGAGATTATTCGACGCTCCGGCAACGTAATCCATTCTGTCGGTAATGACTTCGGCCTGATGATAAGTTTTGAACTCCGCATATTTTTCCATGCTTGTATGCAGGTAGCCTATTATAGGCTCGGCGTGGATAACGGTTTCGCCGTCCAGTTGGACTAAGACTCTTAAAACGCCGTGAGTGGCGGGGTGGGAAGGGCCGATGTTCAGGGCAAATTTATCTACTTCTATAAGAAAATCTTTATATTCAAACATCGTCGAAATGGTTTTTAAGTTGTTATATTTTTTCTAAATCTATATACCCCGGCGCTTCAAGATTAATTTCGTCCGGCTCCGGCCTTTTTCTTAAAGGATAATCTTTAAGAAGAGGGTGCCCTTCCCAATCGTCGGGATTTAATATTCTTTTTAAATCGGGATGATTTTTAAATTTCAGGCCGAACATATCGTAAACTTCTCTTTCAAACCAGTTAGCGGAATTAAAGATAGGGGTCAGGCTGTAATGTTTGGTTTCGTCTATTTTACTTCTGACCTTCACAAAAACCCTTAAATTATTTTTTACGGAATAAAAATTGTAGATTACTTCGATTCTTTCGGGCCTTTTCGGATAATCCACGGCAAATAAGTCGCTAAGCATATCGAACTCCAACCCCGGATGCGTCTTTAAAAATTTTGCGAATTCGCTCAAATCTTCCCTTCGGATAAGCAGGTGCAAATCGCCGTTAATCGTATCGGCCGAAACTACGGAAGTTTCTTTGGATTCTTTTATAATTGCCGACAAAGATGCTGTATCCATAAAGTTTTCAGATTATTATATATAAATTTATATGCAAATATTACCCGTTTTATTTTAGAACCATGGGAGGCTCTTCATTCTTAAGCGTTCCTTTTTCTATTTTTTCCTGAAGTTTGACTATGCCGTATATAAGGGCTTCCGGTCTTGGCGGACAGCCGGGAACGTAAACGTCGACGGGAATTATCCTGTCAACTCCCTGAACTATGCTGTAAACGTTAAAAAGCCCTCCGGACGAAGCGCAATCACCCATAGCAATTACCCATTTCGGATTCGGCATCTGGTCGTAAATTCTTTTTACCATGGGAGCCATTTTATAGGAAACCCTGCCGGATACTATTAGGAGGTCGGCCTGCCTTGGACTGGACCTGAATATTAATCCCAGCCTGTCGAAATCGTATCTCGAAGAAGCGGTCGACATCATTTCGATGGCGCAGCACGCCAATCCGAATGTAGCCGGCCATAAAGACCACTTTCTGCCCCACGAAACTATTTTATCCAAAGATTCGGCGATAAAATTGTCGCCGAAATGCTCTTCTATTCCCATTTAAGCGCTCCCTTAAGCCAGACATACAATAACCCTAAAACTAATATTACGATAAACGGAAGCATTTCGATAAAACCTAAAAAACCTAATTTAGAAAAAATTACGGCCCACGGAAATAAAAAAAAGGCTTCGATATCGAAAAGGAGAAAAAAAATAGCTATAAGATAAAATTTAATATCGAACCTTATGTGGGGCTCGCCCGTAGGTTCTACGCCGCATTCGTAAGGCTTAAGCTTTCCCGGCTCGTAAGTCTTTTTTCCTATAAAATTTGACGCTGTTATGGTAATAACGGCAAATAAAATAGATACCGCAAGCATTATCAGAATGGGCAGAAAAGAATCCATAGAAATTTTTTAATTTCCGTGTTTAATTTCAATATAATTTGAGCGGATTTACCGTCGGATTATTTTAAATTATAACATAGAAATTTACTTAATCAACAAAAATAATTTAAAAATAATTTTAATTTTTGCGCCGGCTTAAATAATACAGCAAGGTTCTTGCTCCGACCCCGGTAGCCCCTTTGGAATTATACGCAAATCCCGTTTTCGTAAAAGCCGGTCCGGCGATATCTATATGGCACCATTTAATTTTAGCGGATACGAATTCTTCCAGGAACATTCCCGCCGTAATGGCGCCGCCGTATCTGTTGCCGACGTTTTTTATATCCGCTACCGGACTAGACAGTTTTTCCCTCATATTGTCGTCGAAAGGCAGTTCCCACATTCTTTCGCCCGTAATCCGGCTGTATTTTATTATATCGCCTATCAATTCTTTATCGTTGCCCATAACTCCAGAGGTATATTCTCCGAGAGCCACGACGCACGCGCCAGTTAGCGTCGCAAGGTCTATTATTTCGTCGGCTCCGAGATTGGAGGCGAATGTCAATGCGTCGGCTAAGGTCAGCCTGCCTTCGGCGTCGGTATTTTCTATTTCGATGGTTTTCCCGTTAAGAGCTTTGACTATATCGTCCGGCCTCTGGGCGCCTCCGTCGGGCATATTCTCGCATGCGGCTATAATTCCGTGAATTTCCGAATCTGCTTCGAAATCTTTTATATATTTCATTATGCCGAGGATTGCGCACGCTCCGGATTTATCGGATTTCATGGTGGTCATAAAATCGGCCGGCTTTAAAGAAAGTCCGCCGCTGTCGAATGTTATGCCTTTTCCAATCACGGCAATTTTTTTGGTTTTTCCGTTTTTTGTCTTAATTTTAGGCTTATAGGTCAAATGAATAAATCTTGGGGGATTTTTAGACCCCTGTCCTACTCCGTAAAAAGCGTTCATTCCTTTCTTTTTTATCACTTTTTCGTCGAATATTTCGCATTCCATATTTTCCGAGGCCGATATCTCTACGGCGATATTAGCCAAATATTCCGGCGTAACGACGTTGCCGGGTTCGTTTGCGATATTTCTTGCAAAATTGACCGCCATAGACGTTTTTCTGCCGAAATCGAAGCCTTTATCCGTCTCGCTTATTATATTTTTTGTTATTTTTAAGCCGTTAAAATATATGCCCGCGGTTTCGGGACAGACAATCTTATCGTCGTTCTTCTCTTTATCTTTAGTAATATATTTTTTAAATTCGTACATGCCTAATTCGGCTCCTTCAACGACGGAAGCCGATAAATAAAACAACCCGCCCTTTATATAATATTCCGCCGGCAACTCCGGAATTATAAAAATAACCTCTTTTATTTTATTCGTCCTGCTTATTTTTAAAGAGCCGGATATAAAATTTCTTAAGGCGTCGTAATTAAACTTATCTTTTTTATCGAGCCCGTAAACTAAGGAATGTATGGGATATTCGACGGCTATATTTTTCCCTTTTTTTGCTTTGAAATCAAGCCGTTTAATTCTTTTGTAAATAAAAGAGAATTCTTTAAGATTTTTATTTTGCAAAAAATTATCTTCGTCTCCCTGAAAAACTCCGAAAACAAAAATACGGCTGTGTTCTTTAACGCTTTTCTCTTTCAAAGTTTTTTCTATAGAATCTGTTAGTTTGAACTTCAAATTGAAATCCTCCATATTAATTTTATTATGCGCCGCCGCAAGGCTGCTTATATAGCCTTGCCGCAACGCGCGTTTGCTAATCTAATCCTCTTCGATGGTCGATAAATCGCCCTCGTCTATGCCCATTTCCCGCGCTTTTAAAACCCTTCTCATGATTTTGCCGCTTCTGGTCTTGGGCAGGGAATCTACAAATTCAATTTCGTCGGGTTTTGCGATAGGGCCTAATGTTTTCCCCACGGCGGCTCTAATATCTTCCGCCAGCGCATCGCCTTTTTCGGCGGCGGGCTTTAAAACCACGAATGCTTTTATAGAATTGCCTTTTATGTCGTGGGGCTTTCCTATAACGGCGGATTCCGCTACGGATTCATGGGTAATTATCGCGCTTTCTATCTCCGCGGTTCCCAGCCTGTATCCCGAAACCTTTATCACGTCGTCGATTCTGCCCATAACGTAAAAATATCCGTCTTCGTCGCGCTTAGCCGTGTCTCCGGCAAGATATGCGCCGTTAAATTTGGAAAAATACGTTTCCTTATACCTGTTTTCATCTTTATAGATAGTTCTCATCATCGCGGGCCAAGGTTTTTTTACGACAAGATAGCCGCCTTTGTTCGCTTCTACGCTATTGCCCTTCTCGTCAAAAATATCGGCGTCTATCCCGAAAAACGGCTTTCCGCACGAACCCGGCTTTAAAGAAAGCGACGGAACGGGCGTTACTAAAAACATTCCGGATTCGGTCTGCCACCATGTATCCATTATGGGACATCTTTCCTTGCCTATATGCTTGTAATACCAGCGCCAAACCTCAGGATTAATGGGTTCGCCCACGCTGCCCAAAATCTTAAGAGAGCTAAGGTTATGCCTGTTGGGCCAGTTTTCGCCGAATCTCATGACGCCCCTTATTGCCGTAGGCGACGTATAAAATATATTAACGCCGTGCTTTTCGACTATCTTCCACCATCTGTCGGGATAAGGATAGTAAGGCGAACCTTCGGCCATAAGCGTCGTAGCGCCGTTAATTAAAGGCCCGTATATAATGTAGGAATGTCCCGTAATCCACCCGGGGTCTGCGGCGCACCAGTAAGTATCGTTGTCTTTAATATTAAATACGTATTTCGCCGTTATGTAGGTTCCGACGGAATATCCTCCGTGGACGTGAAGAATACCTTTGGGTTTGCCGGTAGTTCCCGATGTGTAAAGTATAAAAAGTGGGTCTTCCGAATCCATTTCTTCGGTTTTTATGTAAGGATTCGCTATGGGCAGTTTCATAAGCTCGTCGTAATAAAAATCGCGCGAAGTATCCATGGCGATTTCCCTGCCCGTTCTTTTAACGACTATTACGGTCTGGACAACTGGAGCTTTCGTAACCGCCTCGTCCGCTATTTTTTTAAGCTCTATAACCCTGCCCCCCCTGTATGCCCCGTCGGAGGTGATAAGAAGCTTGCTCTGCGCGTCCAATATCCTGTCCTTTAACGCCATGGCGGAAAAGCCGGCATATACGACGCTGTGTATCGCGCCGATTTTAGCGCAGGCGAGCATGCTTATCGCGATTTCGGGAATATTGGGAAGATATATCGTAACCGTATCTCCTTTTTTTATTCCAAAACTTTTAAGCACGTTGGCAAATTTATTTACTTCCTTATAGAGGGAAAAATACGTATAAACCCTTTCGCTTCCGTCTTCTCCCTCCCATATAATCGCAAGCTTATTTTTACGGAAAGTGGTTATGTGCCTGTCTAACGCGTTATGCGCTATATTGGTTTTTCCTCCCGTAAACCATTTATAGAACGGGGGATTGGAAGAGTCTGCAACTTTATCGTAATGTTTGAACCATTCTAATTGTTTCGCAATTTCGTCCCAGAACTTATCGTTTTCCCTTAACGAATATTCGTAAAGCTTGTCATAGTCGGTAAGATAGCTGTTTTTTAAAGTTTCCTTGGAAGGCGCATATACGTCTTTTTCGCATGCTAAACTGTTAAAAGTTTCCACTGGCCTGCCCTCAATATTAACGATTAATGTTTAATATTTAAATTTCTTAACGACGTTTACGAGTTTTTCCAATTCGGCATAAATTGAGCCGGCCTCTTTAGCCGTATCGGAAGATTTTTCGGAATTAGACACCGAAAGATTGGAAACCATTTCTATGTTCTGCGATATCTCGTTGGTGGCGGCGGTTTGCTCTTCGGACGCGGCGGCTATGGAGCCTATCTGGTCGGTTAAACTTATTATATTTTTTTCTATGCTGTCAAGCGATTCTCCAGCCTTAGACGCATAATTAACGGATAAATTGACCTCCTGCAAAGTGGAATCCATAGATTTCTTGGTATCCTGAGTGTTTTGCTGAATAGTTTGAACCTTGGAAACGATTTCCTTGGTGGCCTTAACCGTCCTTTCCGCCAGCTTTCTTACCTCGTCCGCCACTACCGCGAATCCTCGTCCGGATTCCCCGGCGCGCGCGGCTTCTATCGCGGCGTTAAGGGCGAGCAGGTTTGTCTGGTCGGCTATATCGTTTATGACGGAAATTATTTCGCCTATTTCGAAAGAGCTTTTTTCCAGCCCGTTTATGAGAGCGCCCAACTGCTGTGTAAGGGCGGCGACGTTTTTAATTCCGGAAATAGATTTTTCTACTATGTCGAAGCCTTCCTTGGCGTTGCCGGAAGCCTCTTTCGCGATAAAGCTGACGTTATGGGCATTTTTGGCGATTTCTTTTATTGTCTGGGACATTTCTTCGGAAGCCGCCGCGACGTGAGTCGTAAGCTCCGCCTGTTCTTTTGCCTTTCCGCTGATTTCGTCCACGTGCCCTTCGATAGACGTGCTGACGTCCACGATAGTCATAGCCTCTTCTAGAATGGATTTTACTATTTCTCTTATATCTATGATAAATTTGTTGAATTCGTTAACCACCGCGGTGATTTCATCGTAAACCGAATTTTTATAAACTTTGCACTGCCGGCAGATTTTTTCCCCTTTTTCGCCGAATTGTTCTATCTGGGCGTCCCAGCATCTCTCGCCGAGTTCGTCTTCCTTCAGCATGCAGTTTTTATGGCGGACGGCGATTATGGAGGTCTTGTCTAACCGGCTCATCGGGATTAACTTGCTTAAATCTCCTTCGCCTCTGGATATATCCTTGACTTTCTCGTAAAAAATATTTATAGGCTTTATAAAGGTCTGCCTTAACAGGGCATATATGACGGCGATTAATAAAATGATAAGCAGGATAGAAAAAAAGATTATATTTCTCATGAAGATATCCGAAGCGTTCACGGCGTTTTTAAGCGAATAAACAAGTTCGACGCCCCCTAAAGTGGTTCCTTCTTTAACGTTGTTATGGCACATAAGGCAGTTTACGCCTCTTGACATCTTTTCCGCTACGAAAGGAACTCCTATTTTTAAATATTTTTGCCCGTTTTCTTCGTAAACACTGACTATTTCTTTATTGGAAGACAGTATTTCTTGGTCGAATTTCGTGGTCGGGACTTCCCGCTTAAGGCCGGGGCCGAAAGTGCCGCCCCGCACTATTTTGAAATGTTTGATGCCCCGGATTTTGCCGTATATGCTTAATAACTGTCTTCTGCTGGATTTGCTGGTTATAGTTCCGTTAAGCATCATGGCGTTTAAGCTCGAAAGCATTGTTTTAGCGGTAATAACGGCATCAAGTTCGGCCATTTTGACGGACATTTTGTTTTGGGAACTTAAAGAATAATAGTCCAAAAATAAAAGCGCTAAGATTAAAATAGTAAAAATAGTAAAAAGCAGTTTAATTTTAATTGACAGCTTTTTTATGGAAAATAGATTCATAAAATAATCCTCCTTGTCGCATAAAGGTTTTAATTAAAAAACAAATTATTTCCTTAAAATTAAAGAACGGCGATATATATTATAATATGCTAAATATTTTTAATTTTAAACCAAGAAAAAAAAATATATTACAATTATCTATTAAAAAAATAAAATGAATATAAATAACAAATAGAAATAATTAAATTTTTATTCCGGACAGTTTCCTGTAAACCGACCTTTCGCTTTCTCCTATAATCTGGGCAATTTCAAGTTTGGTATGCCCTTTGGAAAGAAGATATCCTATATATTTTTCTTCAATTTCCTTTAAAGACAATTTTTTATCGAAAATTTCAAACTCTTTCCCGCCGTAAGAATTTTGCGAATCGGAAACTTCGAGCTGTATGGCTTCCGGAGAGATTTCCTCCATGCCTTCCGATAAAACGATAGACCTTTCTATTACGTTTTTTAATTCCCTGACGTTTCCGGGCCAGCCGTAATTTAAAAGTTTATCTACGGCGGAAGCAGAAAGGTGTTTTGAGAACTGGACTTTATTTTCCTTTGTCATAAAATAATGGGCCAGATACGGGATATCTTCTTTTCTTTCCCTTAAGGGAGGAAGTTCGATAATAAATCCGCTTATCCTGTAAAATAAATCCCCCCTGAACCTGCCGTCTTCTACCATTTTTTTAAGATTTTTATTTGTAGCCGTTATAATTCTAGTATCTATGGAAAGGTTCTTGGACGACCCCACCCGCCTGAAGCTCTTAGTGTCTATTATTCTTAAGAGCTTCGCCTGTATTATCCCGCTCACTTCGCCTATTTCGTCTATAAAAAGGGTTCCCTTGTCGGCATATTCGAGAAGCCCTTTTTTGAGGACGTCTGCTCCCGTAAAAGAACCTCTCTCGTGGCCGAACAGCTCAGATTCGAATAAATTTTCCGAAAGATTGCAGGAATCTACGATAATAAAGGGGTTGTCCTTTTTTGGCGAAAGCCTGTGCAGAAGATTTGCGCTAAGTTCTTTGCCGGTGCCGGATTCTCCGGTAATAAGCACGTTCAAATTTGATTTTGCCGCGACTGTAATATCGTCTATCACCTTTGCCGCGGCTTTCGATTTTCCTATAAAAAATCTTCTGAATATTTCCCTTTTAAAATAAGAGGCGTAATTTTTTAAATTTATTTTTTCTATAAGCCTTTTTATGGTTAGGCTCAGCTCTTCCAGACTTAACGGCTTGACTAAATAGTCGCAGGCTCCCATCTTTAAAGCCTCGACTGCGGAATCCACGCTTCCGAAAGCCGTTAAAATAATCATTTCGACGTCTTTGGACCTTGATTTTACGGTTTTTAACAGCTCTATCCCCGATTTTCCTGGAAGTTTCAAATCCGATACTATAATATTAAAAAAATCCTTTTCCAGCCTGTTTACGGCATCTTCTGCGGAATTAACCGTCGCCACGTCGTAGCCTAAGTTTTTTAAATAATCGGAAAGAATGTTTCTGTAATTTATATCGTCGTCAACGATAAGTATCGAAATCGAATTGTTGTCCATATATAATGTATAATTAATTAATAATTTTTGGCTAATTTACAGCAAGTTCTATTCCCGTTTTATTTTTTTTACTTTCCGAAAAATTTTTTGATATAGGAATTTTTACGACAAATTTAGTGCCGAGGTCGTGTTTTGACCTGACTTCTATCGAACCGCCCAAGGATTTCATAATGCTCATAGATATAGAAAGGCCGAGTCCGGTGCTTGCCGAATTTTTGTTTTTTGAAAAAAATGGGTCGAAAATTTTCTTGATGTCTTCCTGTTCTATGCCGCGGCCGTTGTCAATTATGAGGATATAAATATATTCCTTTATCTTTTTGGTGATAAAATAAATTATTCCCGAATCGTTTTGAACGGCCTGTATGGCGTTGAGCCCTATATTTAATAAAACCTGCCTTAACCCGGCTTCCGAAAAACCCGTCAGCGGAATATCCGGCGCAAGATTTTTTTTTATCATTATATTTTTTTTATTTGCAGTAAAAGACAGCAGCGAAAGGCTTTCTTCCACCGAATTATTTACGTTTACTATATCGGAAAGATTTGACACCGGCCTCGATAAAATGAGAAGTTTTTTTGTTATATCCTTGCATCTTTCGATTTCCTGCTTCATTAATTCAAAGTATTTTTTTAAATCGCAGCCGCCTTTTTTCTCGATATCCTCGATATCGCCGTTCCGCGTTAAACCGCCGTCCGCGCACATCTTTATCATATCTATGGAAGCGATAATATTATTGAGCGGATTATTTATCTCATGCGCTACCCCCTCCGCCAAAAGGCCCACTTCGGAAAGCCTCTGCGAAAGATTAAATTTTAACTGGGCGTTAGAACCGCTGCCGAGACGCCTTAATATCTCAACGGCATATTTTTTACCCGTTAAATCGTCGCAAAGCGGCGCGGAATTAATTTCTACGGCAAATTCTTTTTTTTCGGAGCCGTAGTGGCCGTGAATAACTTTTACCGTCTTGCCCTTTTTGATAACCTCTTCCACGGAACACGATTCTAGCAAAGGGTCGCAGGGGTCGTCCCTGAAATGGGCTACCTTATAACAATAATTGCCGATAACTTCCGATGCGGACATGCCGGTATCTTGCAAAAAACGCCTGTTTGCATAAACTATTTTATAATTTTCGTCTATGACGATTATCCCGTCGTTAATCGCATCGAGTATGTCGTCCCTGTTAAAAGGCAAATCCATATTTTTATTTATTATAAAAAATGAAATAAATTTTTTTGTATATCTTTAATAATATACCATAAATTTATATATTTTTATTTTTTATAAAAAGATTATAAAAAGATTTTATAAAAAGGGGTCGGCGGTTAAGCCGGATTTTAGACGGGGCCGCCGCCGGATTAAGATATCCGACGGCTTTTAAGGCAATAATAATATTGCCGGAAGGCTGTTACTGGTTCATCATGTTTAAGAAATCCGCGTTGGATTTGGTATTTTTTATTTTGTCTATCAGGAATTCCATTGCTTCGGGGGTGTCCATATTGGACAAAACTTTTCTTAATATCCATATCTTTTTTAAATGGTCTTTATCGACGAGAAGCTCTTCTTTTCGAGTGCCCGATTTATTAATGTCTATGGCGGGGAATATTCTTTTTTCGGAAAGTTTTCTGTCTAAATTTACTTCCAGATTGCCGGTGCCTTTAAATTCTTCAAAAATTACCTCGTCCATCCTGGAACCGGTGTCGATTAAAGCGGTAGCTATTATGGTGAGACTGCCTCCTTCTTCTATGTTTCTCGCCGCTCCGAAAAATCTTTTGGGCTTGTGCAGGGCATTGGAATCGACGCCGCCGGACAGAACCTTTCCCGAAGAGGGAATGGTCACGTTGTAAGCCCTTGCGAGCCTCGTTATGGAATCAAGCAAAATAACGACGTCTTTTCCGGTTTCCACCAATCTTTTTGCCTTTTCTATGACTATTTCGGCAATCTGGATATGCCTTTGAGGCGGTTCGTCGAAAGTCGAACTGATTACTTCTCCGTTGACCGACCTTTGCATATCCGTAACTTCTTCAGGCCTTTCGTCTATGAGGAGAACCATTAGAAAAATTTCCTTATGGTTGGTATTAATGGCATGGGCTATATCTTTTAAAAGCATGGTTTTTCCGGTTCTCGGAGGGGCGACTATCAGTCCTCTCTGCCCTTTTCCAATGGGAATAAGAAGGTCCATAAGCCTCGTCGATAAATTTTTTGAGTCGAACTCAAGTTTTATCCTTTCTTCGGGATATAAAGGCGTCAGATTATCGAATAAAATCTTTTCCTTTGCGATTTCGGGGTCTTCAAAATTTATGCTTTCGACTTTTAAAAGAGCGTAAAATCTTTCGCTGTCCTTAGGCGGCCTTATGACTCCGCGAATCGTGTCGCCCGTTCTCAGCCCAAATTTTCTAATCTGGGACGGAGATACGTAAATATCGTCCGGACCGTGAAGATAATTTGCCTCCAGCGACCTTAAAAATCCATACTGGTCGGGTAAGATTTCAAGCACGCCTTCTCCCGAAATCAATCCGTTTTTTTCGGCCTGCTGATTCTTTTCGGTTTCGGCCTGAAGCAGCGCATATATTAGGTCTTGCTTGCGCATCCCCGAAGCTCCTTCGATATTGTAGTCTTTTGCTATCTGCAACAGCTCGTTAATCTTTTTTACGGATAATTCCTTAATGTTCATAAATATTCCTTTAAAATTTTAATTAATTTAGCGTAATATTTTATACGCGCCTTTTTACCGTATAGCCCATTTATCATGCCTCTTTGCTTCGATGCGGCGGCCTTCGGCGGCGTCTAAAATATCCCGTTCGTTAACGCCGTCGGAGGGAAACGTCGAAACGCCGGAATTTAAAGATAAAATATCCTGACCGCTTTTTTTAAACTCCGATTCCACTTCGGAAAAGATTGCTTTTAAGATGTCCTTCGCCTTATCGCCGTCCGCATCCGGAAACAGGATTATAAATTTGTTGCCGTATCTTGCGGCTATATCGAACATCCTCGTATTTTTCCTGATGATTTCTCCTATCAAAGCGATATTTTTATCTCCCGCGCCGTGTCCGTTTATGGCGTTTAACTTGTTTAATTGATTTATGGAGATTAAGGATACGGACAGCCGTCCTTTTTCATTAACCGCTTTTTGTATTTCCTGAAAAAGTTTTTCATGGAAATATTTAAAATTATTCAGTCCCGATACTGAATCTGCCTGCAAGCTGTCGCTCGTAGACCGCATGCACCTTTTAAAACCTAAGACGTAAGCTAATATGGAAAAAATAGTGTCGAAGACTTCCGTTTTGTTATCGCCGCAATTCTTAAATCCCGGCACGGAATACATTATTACGGAATAAGAATCGGAATAGCCGGTTTTTAATTCGTACGCATAAAATTCGGATACGCCGTCATGCTCGAATAAGTAAGCGTATTCCGGATATTTTCCGCCGTCTTTTCTAAAATCGATATATAATCCGCTTTTCATGGACGCTATATCGGCCAATAAGGAGGACGGGGGGGTTTCGTTCGTTTTCGTTATATATTTTTGGGACAACCCTCTGGAAATTTCCACCTCCGTTCCCGAATTTTTTTCTTTACGAATAAACATTATTGCCGTTGCACCGAACGTGTATTCGAAACCGATATCGATAAAATGCATAGATTCTTCTATCGATTTTTTTTGGCGTACGAAATCCAAAAACTCTTTTATAAATTTAAGGTATGATGATTCCATAAGCGACGCGCCTCCATTGATTTTTTTTATTATTTAGGCATTATTTAAGCTGTTTTGAGCGGGAAAGTTAACATTGCATACGTTATGTAAAAAATACAGAAAAAGATTGACCTGTGGGATTAAGAAATTTAAACCGTAATTATTATTTATAATAAAGTCCGATTTCTTAATTTTTTCTTTTTCGCTTAATTGATTTTTGTTTCTCCTCATGAAATCGTCGAGATTGAATTTTTTATGCGCTCTTTTAATTCTCTTGGAGGAATCGCAGGTAACAAGGACGGTTTTATCTAGATTAAGATAATATCCGGATTCGATAATAACTGCGCCTTCGATTATTACAACGGGTTCCCTGCTTATTTTAAGCATACGGTCGATATTTGCCCTTAAAACGGGATAGATTATGTTTTCTAATGCCCTTTTTTTTGATAAATCGGAAAAAATAATACCGGCAAGAATTTTACTATCTATCTCATAGTTATTATTTAAAATGTTTTCTCCAAAAAAATCAACAATTTTTTTATACCCTGCGCCATTTTTTTTTATTATTTTTTTTGCTTCTTCGTCGAGGTTGATGGTAAAAAGCCCGCGATTTTTAAATAAACCGAGGACTGTGGTTTTCCCCGAACCTATTGAGCCGGTCAGGCCTATTTTTACCATTTTATACAGCCTCTTTAGCTTATTATAAGTTCAGCGCCGGCAAGCCCAAGCCTACGCCCATTGCCCATGCCTATAATTTTAATCTGGCGTCCGCGTCGATTGCCCATTCCATATCTTCTGGAACGTTTGCCTTTAAAAGCATGTTTTCTTTAGTTTTCGGGTGAACGAACTCAAGCATGTAGGCATGAAGCATCTGCCTTTTTACGGAATTCAGGCTTTTATATTTATCGGCAATGTCTTTTCTTTTATAAACTTTATCTCCGACTATAGGACAGCCTTTTTCTAAAAGCGATACCCTGATTTGATGCGTCCTCCCCGTTCTGGGCATCACTTTAAGCAATGTCGCCGCGCCCCTTATATGGCTTAAGGTTTCAAAGCCGGTAAAACAATATTTTCCCGTTTCTGCCGTCATTTCCATTCTGAGCCTGCTGTTAGGGCTCCTTTTAATAAATCCCTCGACGCATCCGCTTTTTTGATTAATAAGTCCGTAGCATACGGCAAGATATGTTTTTTGTATCTGGTGTTCTTTAAAGTTATGCATAAGAGCGTTATGCGAAAAATCGTTTTTTGCCACAAGCATGATGCCGGACGTATCTTTATCCAGCCTGTGGACTATTCCCGGCCTTTCCACGCCGCCTATGCCCGAAAGATTCGATATTTTCCCAACCAAAATATTTGCCAGCGTATTGTCGTAATTTCCTTTTCCCGGGTGCGTCGCAATACCCGCCGGTTTATTTACCGCCGCAATATAATCGTCTTCGTAAATAATTTCTATATCGCGGTCTAGCTCTTTTAAGCCTGACTTAATTATTTCCGGCTCTTCCAAAGTTACCGAACTGCCTCCTTTAAGCATATAAGCCGGTTTTTTTACGGTGAGCCCGTTAACCTTGGCATTTCCGCTTAATATTAATTTTTTAATATACGACCTCGTGCCGCTTTTGAAGCGTTCCGCTAAAAATACGTCAAGCCTGATGCCGCCGTCAGAAGATATCATGGAAATTATTCCCATAAAACGCGTCCGGTCATCTCCTCCGGCAGGCTTAAATTTAACAGTTTAAGTATCGTCGGGGCAATGTCCGCAAGCCTGCCGGATTTTAGCGGCGGAATTTCTTTTGCGCCGTTTGAAATTATGGCAAACGGCACGGGATTTAAGGTGTGGTTGGTCATAGGTTTTCCGTCAGCGTCCGTCATAGTTTCTGCATTTCCGTGGTCAGCCGTTATTATGCACGCGTAATTAAAATTTAAAGCGGCCGGAATTATCTCGCTTATAACGGAATTAACCGCCTTAACGGCTTTTACGGCGGCGGCGTAATTTCCGGTGTGCCCCACCATATCGCAGTTTGCAAAATTGCAGACTATTAATTGATATCTGCATGTTTTTATTTTTTCTATAAGAGCGTCTTTAATCCCGAATGCGCTCATTTCCGGTATTAAATCGTATGTTTTAAAATCTCTAGGGGAAGGTATCAATATCCTGTCCTCGTTCTTAAAAGGCTCCTGCCTTCCGCAATTAAAAAAATAAGTTACATGGGCATATTTTTCGGTTTCGGCTATTCTCAGCTGGTTTAAGCCCGATTCGGAAATAACCTCTCCTAAAATATTTTTATAGTTTTCAGGTTCTATAATATATTTGTTTTCGAACGAATCGTCGTATTTTGTCATTGTTATAAAATTTTTGACGGGCTCAAAATCTCCTCTCGGAAAATAATCGAAATCTTTGAAGGTAAGCGACATGGTCAACTGCTTTGCCCTGTCGGCCCTGAAATTAAAAAACAGAACTCCGTCGTCCGTTTTTATTCCGCCGAAGTTTTTTCCAAAGCCGCCGAGGGTTATGGGCGGCATAAACTCATCCGTTATATTGTCTGCATAAAATTTTTTAACGGCGCTCAAAGGGTCGTCGAATTTTTCGCCTTTTAAGCGGGTCAGCGCGTTAAAAGCGGTTTCAATTCTATCCCATCTGGTATCCCTGTCCATTGCGTAAAATCTTCCGCAAACGGTCGATATAAATACCCTGCCGTAAAAAGGCTTTATATGGCTGTTCAGTTTATTTAAGAAAATACCGGAACTTTGAGGCGGAGAATCCCTGCCGTCCAAAAACGGATGTATATAAATCTCTTTTGCCCCGTTATTATAAAAAAAATCGATTAAATATAATAAATGGGACAATTCGGAATGCACCCCGCTTTCCGATAATAATCCCATAAGATGGACCCTTGAATTGCCGTTTTTAATCTTTTCCAGAAATTCCTTTAAAACTTTATTGTTTTTTAAGGCATCGTTTTTTATGAGCAAATCTATTTTAGTCAAATCCTGCATTACCACGCGCCCCGCACCTATATTGGAATGGCCGACTTCCGAATTGCCCATGGTATTTTCCGGCAAACCTACGTCGAGGCCGTGGGCCGCCAGAGTAGTAAACGGATAATTTTTAAAAAGAGAATTTATAAATTCCGGCTTAGAGTTTATAACTGCATTGCCGCGGATTTCTTCCGATATTCCAAACCCGTCCAGAATAATCAATATAGCTTTTTTAAATTTTTTCATAAATTTTCTTAGATTTTTCTTGCCGTTTCGTTTTATTCGGAAATGAAAGAGGATATATTTTTAAATTCGTCTTTGGAACCCGTTTCATAAAGAGTCCCGGACGTTTTTATATTGGATGTGTTCCAGAAATTGCATGAAGGACATATGGAAAAATAGCTATACGAAACAAACCCGCAGTTTGAACAAGTAAACGGCAGTTTAACAGGAAATTGGCTTTTAAGGGCTTTTCTGAAATTTATTGAGGCGTCGTAATATTTTTCTCTTTTAAGATAACATTCCGCCAGCAGCATATTTAGAGAGTTGTCTTTAAATATGGACGATGGTATTGCGGAGAGATTCGAAAGAGCTTCGTCTATCATTTCCAGCCTTATGTATAATTTTCCGAGGAAAAGCCTGTATTCCCATCTTTCCGGATTTTCGTATATCAGCTCTTGATAAAGCTTGATTATGTTTTCCGGATGACTTGTTTTTATGGACGTATCTTCTATCTTAATAATTAAGGCAAGATTGCCGGTCTTTAAGAACGCCTTCTTCCACAAATCGAAAGCTTCCTGAAATTTTCCTTTTTTTATAAAAACGTCTCCCAGCGATATATATGCCGGTACGAAATTTTTATTCTGGCTTAGGACCTGATTAAACCTTTTAGCCGACCTCTCGGTATCGTTTTCGGATTCCAGAAGATATTTCCCGAATTCATATTTAAGGCCGAGCATAACTTCTTCTTCTTTTTTATTTATTTCTTTATCTTTGGATTCGGAAAGAAAAAGTTTCGCCATTTTGTAGGCGTTTTTCCATTCCCCTTTTTTTATATATATATCTTTGAGCCGCGTTATCGCGTAAAGGTTCTCGTGCGAAAAATCCAGAGCCCTGCCGAAATAAAAAACGGCTTTATCGTAATCCTTATTAAATTCGTAAAGATTTCCGGCTTCGTTAAGAACGTGTATATTGCCCGCTTCTATTTCCAACGCTTTATTTAATGCGGTTTCGGATTCCTTGAACTTGCCCTTGTGCTTATATATTTTTGCCAGAAGAAGATAGGCGCCGAGATTATCGGGATAGTTCGACAAATATTTTTTTATTAAGTCTATACCGTCGTCGTATTGACCTTTAATATATGATTCGTATGCTTTGCCGACGGAGTTGTCCAGCTCGGTTTTTATATATTGTTTTCTTTTATGTATAAGGTTTTTTATCTGGGAAACGGAATCTTTCAATATGTTTATAATTAATATTATGCCTATTCCCGCAAAGAATGCAGAAAAAATATAAATTATAAGGTAGCTCGTTATTAAATGATGGTGTCCGGGCGCATAATGCAGCGGAACTCTAGCGGGGTTCAACGCGTAAAGATACTCGAAGAAAGCTACTAATATAAGTATCGCTATAATTATAGTAATTATATACATATATTATATGATATTAATGATATTAAAATGTTAAAAATAGAATCGCAACTAAAAAGATTTTTTTTCAAAAGACGATTCGACCAGCAGTTCTTTTGCGTCCGGCCATAAACCTTCGATATTATAATAAAGCCTTAAATCGTCGTGGATTAAGTGGATAATCATATCGCCGTAATCTATAACTATCCATCTGGAGCTCGGCGCGGTTAGACCCTCCTGTCCAAGAGGGCGCGGTTTGAAAGAGCTTATGACATTATCCGCTATGGTTTTCAGCTGGCGGTCGGACGAGCCGCCTGCCACGATTATAAAATCGGTAATTCCAGAAATTTTTCTTACGTCCAGAACTATAATATCGTGAGCTCTTTTGTCTAAAAGGGCCCCGATAATTAATCTGATATTTTTGTTGGTTCTTTTAAGCGGTTTTCTTCCTGTTTTTAAGGTATCGATTGTTTTTATCACCGGGACGTTTAACGATAAATTATTTGTAAAGCTTATTATTAATTATATAATTAATAACTTCGTTTGGCAACAAAAAGAGATTCGAAATATTATTTTTAAAATTATTTCTTAAAGACGTCGATGAAATATCTAATCTTGTAATTTTTAGAAAATAGATAAATTTATTTTTCAGTGTAATAATTTTATTTTGCGAATAATCCATGCCGATGGCTTCTTTAAATTTATCGGGTAAAAATCCTGCAAACTTTATTAAATTTTTAATGTCCGCACCGGCGCGGGCATCGTTTCTGCTTACGACGATAAAATTAATTATATCGAATATTTCATCGCCTTTTTTCCAATTTTTTATATCGCAAAACGCATCTGTTCCTACGATAAAATATAATTCGCCCCCAGGATATATTTTTTGCAGTTGAATAGCGGTATCATAAGAGTAAGAAAAACCGCCCCTTTTTATTTCGATATCGGAAGATTCGAATTTTTTATTGTTCTTTATTGCAATATTTATCATCTCCAATCTTTTTTCCGGAGCAAGCAGAATTTCGTTTTTATTTGATACAGCGTTTGCCGGAATAAAGATGATTTTATCCAGCATAAATTTTTGTTCAACCTCTTCGGCCGCCCTTAAGTGTCCGTAATGCAGAGGATTAAAAGAACCTCCGAAAATTCCGATTTTCATAATCTTTCTTGATAATTTCCAAAGACGATAAATTTTGACGAGGTAAGTTCTTTTGCCCCCATAGGCCCGAATGCGTGTATTTTTGAAGTAGATATGCCTATTTCGGCGCCCAACCCCAGCTCAAAACCGTCGTTGAATCTGGTGGATGCGTTTATTAAAACGCAGGAAGAATTTACCTTCCTGATAAACTCCAGGGCTCGCGTATAATTTTCGGTAAGTATTGCTTCGGTATGGTTTGAGCCGTGCAATTTTATATGCTTTATCGCTTCGTCCATATTTTTAACAGATTTTACCGATAAGGTAAGGTTTAAATATTCCGTGTCCCAGTCGGCGTCGCTTGCCGGGACGATAAAGTTAAATTTATCTTTGAAAATATGCCAAATTTCTCCGTCCGCCCTTACTTCCACGTTGTTTTTTTTAAGCTCTCTTAGCATCTCCGGCATAAATTTTTCCGATACCGCCGAATGCACCAGAAGGGTTTCCAGGGCGTTGCATACCGACGGCCTTTGCGCTTTTGCGTTGATAATTACTCCTAAAGATTTTTCGATATCGGCATATTTATCAACGTATATATGGCAAATTCCCTTATCGTGCTTTATTACCGGAATTTTAGAATTTTCGGTTACAAATGATATAAGCCCCTCTCCTCCCCGGGGTATTATGAGGTCTATATATTTATTCTGGGAAATTAGTTCTTTTACTGCAGACCTGTCGGTATAAGGAACTATCGAAACCGTTTCGGAGGGAAGTCCGTTTATTTCAAGGCTTTTCGACACAAAAGACGCGAGTATTTTATTGGAATTAATCGCTTCTGAGCCGCCCCTAAGGATTACGGCGTTTCCCGACAGCAGGCACAGTATCGACGCATCGATGGTAACATTTGGCCTCGATTCGTAAATTATTCCTATTACGCCCAGCGGTATCCGCATCTTGCCGACCATAAGCCCGTTGGGCCTCGTTCCTATTCTCTCTATTTCTCCGACCGGGTCGTCTATTTTCATAACGTCTTCTATCGATTCTATTATAGAATCGAATGTTTTATCGGAGATAACCAATCTGTCAAGCATAGGCTTGCTTAAACCGCGTGATTTTGCTTCTTCGACGTCTTTGGCGTTTTCGGACGCAATAATTTTCTTATTTTCTATTAAAAGCCCGCGAAGCGTTTTAAATATATTCAGTTTTGTCCGCGAACCCGCGTTCGCTATGAAACCGCTTGCTTCATATGCCTTTTTTGCGATTTCCTTTACGGATAACGTTTCATCAATATGTTTCATATAGCCTGCCTTTCCCTTTTTCTTTTTTATTTTTTTATTTATAACGCGTAAAATATATTTTAATTATTTATTATATCGACGCAACCATTTTGTCTTTATGGACGACTAAGGCGGAAATGCCTTCTTTGCCGAATTTTGCTTTTATTTCTCCGGAACTTAAACCCTTAATTTTTTTTATATCATTAGAATCTAAATTTGAGACCCCTTTGGAAAAGACCGCGCCTTTGCCGTTTACTATAAAAACCCCGTCTCCTTTTTTGAAATCGCCTTTTATTTTAATAACGCCGCTTGCAAGAAGGCTTTTGTTGCAGGCCGTAATCGCCGTTATCGCCCCATCGTCCACGACTATTTCTCCGGCTTTTTCCATGCCGAACAGCAGCCAATGCTTTTTTTTATTTATTTTATCCTGAGAAGAGGCAATTAAAGTGCCGGTTAAATTTCCCGAAATTAAAGAGTTAAGGCTTTTTTTATCTTTCCCCGAAGCGATAATCGTGTCCACTCCTGCGCTGGAGGCTATGAAAGCCGCGTATAGCTTAGATTTCATTCCTCCGGTGCCGTGCCGGCTTTTTGAAGTTTCTTTAAAATTTTTAATATAATCTTTTATATCGTCGATAATTTGAATGCGCTTTGCGCCCTTGAATACGTTTGGATTTTTATCGTAAACGCCGTTTACGTTCGAAAGTATTATGAGGAGGTCGGCGCATACCAGATTTAAAACAAGGGCGGACAAATGGTCGTTATCCGAGAATTTAATCTCCTCATACGAAACGGTGTCGTTTTCGTTGATAACCGGAACCACTTCCCTGTTCAGCAATTCAAAGATAGTATTTCTGGCATTGGTAAATCTTTTTCTAATGGATATGTCCTCTTTGGTTAAGAGAATCTGCGCGGTTTTAATCCCGTATTTTTTAAAACAGGCATTATAATTGCGCATAAGAACAGCCTGGCCGCAAGCCGCAAAGGCCTGCTTTTGAGGCATAGTAAAGCCGCTGTCCGTGTCCGAATTTATTTTTAGCAAATCTTTTCCGGCGGCGATTGCGCCGGACGAAACCAATATTACTTCTTTTTTTTGCTTGATTAAAGAAAAAGAAAATTCGCAGATTTTTTTAAATGCGCCTGCCGAAGGCTTCCCGTTTTTGTCTAAAAGAACTTGAGAGCCTATTTTTATAACGATTCTTCTTTTTCCGCTAAGATATTTTTTAAAATTGTTATCGTCCACTTATTTTTCCGAACGCCTTGCATTTATTTTATATTTGCTAATTATAACTCGACTTGCGAACTGCCCCGCCCTTTCGTACGAGGCTTCTTGATTCTTTGACAAGGTGCTTTTTAGTGTATAGACATTTCTATCTTTGATGTTATCCGCAGAGATTATCTCCGCAGCGTAAAAAAAAAATTAACGTTTTTTAAATCGACCGGCCGCTTAAATATTCCTTTAGCTCTTCCACGCCTGTATTGTCGTAAGCGGAAATAAAAAACACGGGAACGTTTATTCCGGCAAAAAATTTTTTAATTTTATTTTTAATTTTATTTAGTTTTTTCGCATCCGGTATCAAATCTATTTTATTTATTACGGCTATATGTTCTTTTTTAAATATTTCTTCTTTATATGCCGATATTTCTTTTGCAACCGCTTCGTATCTTTCCTTAATTTCTTCCGCGTCCCCTATTTCTATTAAATGGAGCAGCATATCAGACCTTTCTACATGATTTAAAAACTTTAATCCCAGTCCGATGCCTTCGGACGCTCCGGCTATTATTCCGGGTATATCCACCAAGGTAAAAGTCCTGCCTGAATTTTCATCGCGAAAAACGCCAAGGTTGGGTGTTTTCGTAGTAAAAGGATAAGGGGCAATTTTCGGCCGCGACCCCGTCAATTTAGAAATAAGAGTGGATTTGCCGGCGTTAGGAAGGCCTACTATGCCGATATCTCCTATGCTTTTCAGCACAAGGCGGACTTTCCGCGCATGTCCGAAGAGCCCGGGCTGGGCAAAACGCGGCCTTCTGTTTGTGGATGTTTTAAAAAAGGAATTGCCTTTGCCGCCGGTTCCGCCCCTTAACAAAACGACTTTTTCGCCGTCTTTTTTAAGGTCGGCGATAATTTCTTCGGAATCGCAATCCATTACCGCAGTGCCGGCCGGAACGGCGATAACGATATCTTTGCCGTCCTTTCCTTTTTTGTTGTTGCCCTGTCCGCTGCCTCCGTTCCCGGCGATATATCTTGGCTTATATCTGAAATCGAGAAGACTCGCTATATTATGGGATGCTTTAAATATAACGTCTCCGCCGTCTCCGCCGTCTCCGCCGTCTGGTCCGCCTTTAGGAATAAACTTTTCCCTTCTGAAACTTACGGCGCCTCTGCCTCCGTTACCGGAAGCTATGGTGATTACGGCATTATCGACGAATTTCATAAAACTGTTTGCGATTAAACGATTAAAATTGATGCTCCGTTAATATGGACAAGGGGCGGGAATTCCGAAGAATTAAAAAATAGGCTTCACCTTATTCGGCAGGAATAATACTGACAAATTTTCTGTTGTTTTTACCCGCATGAAATTTAACGAATCCCTTTATAATGGAATAAAGGGTGTAATCCTTTCCTTCTTTAACGAATTTTCCCGGATGAAAAGAAGAACCTACTTGGCGGACGATAATTTCTCCCGGTTTGACTAATTGACCGCCGAACCTTTTAACGCCCCTTCTCTGTCCTTGACTGTCTCTTCCGTTTCTTGAACTGCCTCCGGCTTTTTTGTGCGCCATGATATCACCCTAATATTTTATATAATAGATTTTTAATATTGAAATTTTAAAAACAGCTTGTTAAGAAAACGGCTATGGGATATCCGTTATTTTAATTTCCGTAAAGTTCTGCCTGTGTCCTCTTTTTTTTCTTTCGTCTTTACGGCGTTTCATTTTAAATACTATTATTTTTTTAGCCCTTCCGTTTCTTACCACGACGCCTTTAACGTTTTTATCTTTTAAAACTTCTTCTCCTATTAATAGTTCATCGCCGTTTTTTAACATTAAAAGCCTGAAAGTCATCTCGTCGCCTTTTTCTTTGCCCGCGCTTTCTATTCTTATGACGTCTCCGGCGGCAACCGTGTATTGCTTGGAACCGGAAATTATAACCGCATAACTGTTCATTAATACCCCTCTTTGCTTAAAATTAAATATCTGCCGACAAAACGTTAAGCCGAATTCACGCCCAAATATGAATATTTAATTTTAATGGGTTTCGCCTATATTGTCAACAATTATTTTTTCCCTGTCATTTAAATTTTAAAACCGAACTCTTTCCTATTGCTTCCTCTCCGCGAGATAACGCAGAAATATCGGAAGGCTAAGAATTCACGTTAAAAGATTCTATTAATCCCGATAAATAATCTAAGTTTAGAATCGACGAACCTTTATTGCGGGCTATAAGGCTTAAGCCGTTTTTAGAAGCGGCGTCCGACGATTTCTCGTCGTATAAATACTCGTATAGCGCATCGCGCAATTCCATGGGGGTACGGACTTTTCTGCCGGCTCTGTTTTTTATGATTTCGTCTGCAATTTCCCTAAAATTTTCTATATAACTGCCGAAAATTACCGGTTTGCCGAAAAATAAAGGCTCCAACAGATTATGGCCGCCCGCGTTTACCATGCTTCCGCCCACAAAAGCGACGCAGCATATATTATAAACGGCAAGCAGTTCTCCGATTATATCCACTAAAATGACTGCCGGCGTTTGTGCGCCGGATTTTAAAATATCCGCGCCGCAACCCTGCGAATATATATATGAAAGTTTATAATATTCGGCGCCCATATCTTTTAGCAGGCCTTCGACTTCCGCAAATCTTTCGGGATGCCTCGGCGCGATAAAAAGAAATATTTTTTCGTTTCTTTCGCTTTCGTTCAGTTTCGCGGCCGCATCTATTATCAATCTTTCTTCTCCTTTATGCGTACTGCCCGCCGCTATTATTTTGCCGGCTTTAAATATATTTTTTAAATTGCGGCTTTTTTCTTCGAGGTCTTTTGCGACTGAGGAAATATCTAAATCAAATTTCATATTGCCGGTAGCGTGCATATTTTCCCGCTTAACGCCGAGAGCGGAAAATTTTTCGCAATAAGCCCCTGAAATGCATAAAACTAAATCTATTTTACCGAAAACGTGCTTGAAAAAAAAAGCAAAGTTCAAATAATTTTTATAGGATGAATCGGATATCCTTGCGTTTATTACCGCGACCGGAATATTCCTTTCCTTAAGCATATTAAATAAATTCGGCCATATCTCTGTTTCTACGGAAATAAACAGCACCGGTTCGAGTAATTTTAAAACACTTTTGACGGAAAAATTAAAATCGTAGGGAAAATAAAATACCGAGACATATTTATTATTTTTATAAAGTTCTTTTGCAGAATCGTATCCGGTCCTGGTCGTAACGGACAGATAAATATTTTTGCCGGTTCTTTCTTTGATTAATCCGATGAAATTAACGGACGCCCTTAATTCTCCCAACGATACGGCGTGAATCCATACGGCTCTATTGCCGGCGCTTCTCAAAGGCTTATACGCAAAAGGAAAAAACTTATAGAAAAAACCTGCGCTTTTATTATTTTTTATTAAACCCAGAAATAATAAAATTATAAAAAAAAACGGGGAAAACACTAATAATATAATATTATAAAAGGAAAACAAGATTTTTTTCATAAATAAAATAGTTCATTCCATCTGCTTTGCAAGAAGAGTTTTATAAATTCCGGCTTTCTTTATAAGTTCTTCGTGGCTTCCGCTTTCGACGATTTCGCCTTTTTCCAGAACGTAAATAGCGTCGGCTTTTTTTACCGTAGAAAGCCTGTGAGCGATTATTACCGCAATTTTATTTTTGCATAATCCGCTGGGATTTTTATCGGAACCGAATAAGGCGTTTTGAATTTCTTTTTCGGATTCGCTGTCTAACGAAGATGTAGCCTCGTCGAGAATCAGCACTCCGGAATTCTTTAAAAAAGCCCTGGCTATCAAAATCCTTTGCTTTTCGCCGCCGGAAAGCCTTAAGCCAGCCTCGTCGACTATGGTATCGTATCCGGAAGGAAGAGCGGATATAAAATCGTGGGCAAAAGCCAATTTCGCGGCGCTTACAACGTCGTCTAAACTTTTGCCGGGACTTCCGTATTCTATATTGAATCTTATGGATTCGTTGAATAAAATAACATTTTGCGATACGTAAGAAACGGAGTTTCTTAACTCTTTTAAATTAAATTCGTTAATGTCGATTCCGTTAAGCTTTATTTCGCCGGCATCCGGCTTATAAAACCGCGGTATCAGCATAGAAATCGTGGTTTTACCGGCGCCGGAATAACCGACTATGGCGGCAATTTCCCCTTTTTTAATTTTTATATTTATATTTTTTAAATCGTAATTTTCACCCTTGCCTTTATCGTAGGAAAAATAAAGTTTATTTATTTCGAGGCTCTGAATTTCCGCGGGCACCAGCGTTCCGCCGCCGGCTTCTTCCGGCTCTTCGTCTAATATATCGAAAATTCTGGAGCCTGCGGCAATGCCTTCCTGAAGGCTGTTGTTCAGGCGCGATAAACTTTTAACCGGTTCGTAAAGCAAAAGAACCGCCGTTAAAAAAGAAAAAAAACTGCCGGGAGTATAGCCGAATTTTATTACCTGCAATCCTCCGATAAATATAATTATCGCAACGGATATTCCTCCGATTAATTCGACGAAAGGAACCGTCAGTCCCCTTATTTTTGTCATTCTCATGAAAAATTTATAAAGATTGTCCGATAATTTTCTAAAACGGCTTATCTCGAGTTCTTCCATATTGTAAGCCTTGACCATTCTAAGATTGGAAACGGTTTCGTCTAAAAATTTGGTAACGTTCCCCATTTCGGTCTGGGTATCGGTGCTTGTTTTTCTTGCCTTTTTACCGAGAACGGAAACGGGAAAAACTGCGATAGGAAACAATATTAAAACGGCTGCTGCAAGTTCAAAATCCATATAAAATATTACAGCGGCAAGCACTATAATAGTCAAAATATCCTTCATTACCGCGCTTACGGAATCGGATACCGTTTTCTGAATAATGCTTATATCGTATGTAATTCTTGCAATAAGGACGCCGGTAGGAATTTTATTAAGCTTTTGAACCGGAAATTTCACTATGGCCGAGTAAACTTCGTCCCTTAGCGTTCTTATGATATTCTGTCCTACCGAACCGATATAATAAAATTCAGCATAATAGAAAATATTTTTTACGAGAAATAGCAATATGACGAGAAACGGGATTAGCATAAGCTCGTTATAGCTTTTAGTTATGAATATATTATTTATCAGCGGCCTTACTATATAGGCTAGCGCTCCGGTCAGAACCGAAACGACCGTCATGCTTATTACCGCCATTATCAGCCTTTTTTTGTAAGGATATATATACGGCAGCAATCTTTTTAAAACGGCTATATCTTTTTTTTTATCGTATTTTTCTTTCATGAAAATGAATATCGTTTTAAATTGCTATATTTTTCAATATCTTATCGTATATAATTCCCGCCGACGCTTCAAATGGGTCGTCGCCGGTTTTAAGAGTGGAAACCGCGCCGGATATTTTATCCAGAACTGATTTTTTATAGATATCGTCTTTTAAAAATTTATCTATTTCTTCATAAATATTTTCGGGGGTAAATTTCGATTCTATAAGTTCCGGTACGATTAAATCGTTTGCCAGTATATTGATAAGGCCTATGTATTTTACTTTTACTAAAATTTTAGCTAAAATATAGGTTAAATAATTCAAATAATAAACGATTATTACCGGTTTATTATAAAAACAGGCTTCCAGCGAAGCCGTTCCGCTGGCGACTACCGCAATATCGCAATAATGCAGCGCATCTCTGACCGAATCGGTAACGGCATACCATTCTTTGGGTATATTTTTATCTTCTATAACCGATAAAAAATATGAAAAATCTATTCCTTTCCTGAAAGGAAAAATAAAAAAAGCATTTTTATGGGAGGCTTTTATTAAAATCAACGACCGCGCTATGCGGTCCGCATGATATTTAAGCTCGGCCTTTCTGGAACCCGGCAGGAATGAAACCACCGGATGCCTGCCGCTTAAATAGTTTTTTATGCCTCCTGTTTCGGCCTCCTTTTGTTCCTTGCCGAATAGCCCGTATAAAGGATTGCCGAAATAATACGCTTCTATTCCCGCGTTTCTGTAAATATCTAGTTCAAAGGGAAAAATCACTATCACAAACTTTACGTATCGTTTTATGAAATTAATTCTTTTATATCTCGATGCCCATATTTTAGGAGGGATAAAATAAATTACTGGAATCTTCAGCCTATTAGACAACTTCGCTATTTTAAAATTGAAAGAGGGGAAATCTACCAATATGACTGCGTCCGGCTTATTGGCCGTTATCCAGCCGGATACTCTATTTAAAATCTTTCTGATAGCTTTCAATTTGCAGACGACTTCCGTAAAGCCCATAACGGATAATCCCGCTATATCCGCAATCAATTCCGCCCCCGCAGAACCTGAATTTTCTCCTCCCACCGCAAAAAAATCGACGGCTCCGTTATGACTTTTTAAGGATTTAATCAGGCCGGAAGCATATAGGTCTCCGGAAGGCTCTCCCGAAATTATGAGTACTTTAGCCACTTTCCGAAAATTAAAATTATATTAAAAAACATATACGGAGATGGAATTAAGGTTAGCCTTTTCGATAAATCTTTCTTTATGCAGGACTATGGTGTTGGATTCAAAAGCTATACAGGTCGCGTTTACGGAAATAATCGCATCTAAGGTATCTAGTCCGACCGCAGGAACGTCGAATCTTAAATCCTGTCCGGGCTTGTTCACTTTGACTATCACGGCGCCCCCGAATGCAAGCCTGCCTCCTCTTATTATGGCTTCGTCGGTTCCTTCTATGGCTTCAAGCGCCATAACGGATTTATCTTTTACGACCGCAGTCTGTCCTATATCCGCACCTGCGATTAACCTTGCGGCGCTAACGCCGAATTCGATATCTTCGAGCTCTTTTTTGTTGGGCGCTCTTTTGGAAGCGACGCCTTTAGGCAAAAAAACGGACGCAATATATTTTGTCTGCGGAACTACGACTATCCCTTCCTTTTCAAGAAAATTACAGATAGCGTTTAGAATTGTGTCGTCCTTTTTGTCTTTTAACGATAAAAAAAGGGTAATGGCTTTTAAATCTGGCTTAATTTTTTTAAACATAAGGGTTTTGGGGACCTTTCCCGCCATTATTACCTCTCCGACGCCCTCGGATTTAAAAAATTTAACTAACTTTCCGAGCTGTCCAACGCTAATATATGTTATTGAATCGGCGATTTCGGAAAGAGCCTTGTCCGCTTCCTCTTCGATAGCGCAAACTTTTACGGAATAACCGGCGGCTTTCAATTCGCCTGCATATATTAAAGGAAAATCGCCGTAACCGGCTATTATCCCTATATTTTTATTTTCCATAAATTAGAAGTCCGATTTATTGTATCCGCTGCGCCCCTTACGTCCGCGTTGCAGGACCGGCCGCGGTAAAATTTGCAATTATAATAATAAATTATCCGCCAGGTATATCTTATCTGGTGATGCCTCTTTTAGAATTAATAATAAAGTCGGTAAATTTTTCGATTTGAGCGCCGCCGCCTATTTCCTGAAATATTTTTTCTACGGCTATTTTTACCGTAACCTTAGACCTGTATAAAATCTTAAAAGCGTTTTTTATCTTTTCTATTTCTTCTTTGGGAAAGCCCCTTCTTTCAAGTCCTATTCTGTTGATGCCGTAAATTTTTGCCCTGTCTCCGGAAGCTACAAGATATGGGGGGATATCCTGAACGACCATGGAACCTCCGGCGATAAGCGCCGATTCCCCGATTCTTACAAACTGGTGGATTGCGCATAAACCGCCCAATATAACGTAATCCTGTATTTCTATGTGGCCCGCCAGCGTGGCGTTATTTGCCAGAACGGTGCGGCTTCCTATAACGCAGTCGTGGGCTATATGGACGTGCATCATAAACAGGTTGTAATCCCCGACCGTTGTGATGCCGTTTCCGGTTACCGTTCCGGGATTCATAGTAACGTATTCCCTTATTATATTATTATTTCCGATTACCAGCTTCGTATCCTCTCCTTTATACTTAAGGTCCTGTGGAGCGGAGCCTAACGATGCGAACTGAAATATTTTATTGCCGTCGCCTATTTCCGTGTTTCCTTCGATAACTACATGGGATGCAATTTTATTGTCTTTGCCTATTCTTACCCCGTCTTTTATAACGCTGAAGGGTCCGATATCCGTAGAAGGGTCAACCGCGGCGCCGCCGTAAATTATCGCTGTTTTATCAATCATAGCCTTTCTTTGCTTCCTTATAAAATTTTATATATAAAAAGCGGACTCAGTTTCCGTTATCCTGTTTAGGCAGAAAAGACGCCATAAGCTCCGCCTCGGCGCATAACTTTCCTTCCACCTCTGCTCTGCCGTGAAAAACCCACACGAACTGTTTTCTTTTCACGAGTTCCGCGTAAAGCATTACTGTGCTTCCCGGAAATATAGGCTTTCTGAATCTTGCTTTGTCTATGCCCATAAAATAGGTCAGCCTATTTTTTAGATCGTCGTCTTCTTCGGTTTTGTAAGCAAGAATGCCGCCTGCCTGCGCAAGCGCTTCAAGGATAAGAACCCCGGGCATAACCGGGTAGGAAGGGAAATGCCCTTGAAAATACTGTTCGTTCATCGTGGTATTTTTGACCGCCACTATAGATTTTCCTTTCTCTAAAGCTATTACTTTATCTACCATAAGAAAAGGGTATCTGTGCGGAAGCAGATTTAATATTTCTCTTATTCCCATTACTGTATTGCTTTCTTTACCTGCATTTTCTTCTTTACTCATTTTACGAATCCTTGATTTTTGAAATTTCTTTCATTTTTTTAAACAACTCGGGGAGTTTTTTAAAGAGTATGACGGAATTGCGCCAATCTTTTATGGAAAATGCTGGAGAACCGGATATTATCTCGTTGTCTTTTACGCTGTTGGCCACTCCGGACTGCGCGGCTATCATAACGTTGTTTCCTATGGAAATATGCCCCGATATGCCGACCTGTCCGCCAATAGTAACACCGTCGCCCACCGTCGAACTGCCCGCTATACCCGACCCCGCCGCTATAGCGCAATTTTTCCCTATTATTACGTTATGGGCGACCTGCACTAAATTGTCTATTTTCGTTCCCGCGCCTATTTTGGTAAAATCGACGGCGCCCCTGTCTACCGTAGTGTTTGCTCCTATTTCGACATTATCTTCGAGTATCGCGTAACCGGAATGAATTATTTTTACGTATCCGCTTTTATCCTTCGCGTATCCGAATCCGTCGCTTCCTATAACAGCGCCGGCATGAATAACGCAGTTGTTTCCTATTTCCGAATCGTCGTAAATGGTAACGTTTGGATAAACGGTAACATTGTTTCCCACCGAGACGTTTTTTCCGATAACGGAATTGCTCATTATCCTGCAGTTATCTCCTATTCTTGCGCCTTCGCCTATGAAAACGCCGGGGAAAAGAACCGTATTCTTACCCACGGACGAAGTTTCGTCCATAAAAAACCGCCCGCTAAATTCGCCGTCGCCGTAAGGCTTGCGGAACAGCTGGGTTGCATGGGCAAATGCCAAATAAGGGTTTTTAGAGTCTAATACGATGAATTTAAAGTCCTGCGGCAATTCCGGTTTTAAGTTTGCGTAGTCCATTATTACGGCGCAGGCTTTGGTTCCCGCAAGAAACTTAATGTATTTGGAACCGGCGACAAAAGAAATCTGGTCGGCTTTTGCCGCTTCCAGCGAACCTATTCCCGAAACGGACAGGCTATCGGGAAAATTCCCTATGACATTCAAAGAAAGTTTTGAAACAATTTCTTTAAGGGGTATCATTTTGAATTCATCTCGCTTAAGACTTTGTCCGTAATATTTATGGAACCGGTTTTGTAAACAACGCCGCGGCTGTCTATAACTATTATATAGCCGTCTTTCTTGGCGATTGAACTCACGATAGACGTGGCTTTATTTACTATTCCTTTTAAAAGTTCAAACCTTTTTTGCGACATAACGCCCTGAACATGTTTTTCTTCCGAAGAAAAATTAGATATTTCGGTTTCGAATTCTTTAGTTTTCTTGGCCTTTTCGTCCGCGGACATTATAGAGCCGTTGTTTTTAAGGTCTGCCTGAACCTGCATAATTTTTTTCTTCATAGCAAGCAATTTTGCGTTATACTTTTCGATTAAAGATTTTAATTCGCTCTGAGCCGCTTTTCCTTGATTGGACGCGGAAATTACCCTCTGCATATTCACTACGGCTATATCCGAACCTGCGGCAAGGACGTTTCCGGGAATAAATACCGCCATGGCGGTTAAAATCAAACCTGCGGCAATGCTTAAATTTAAAATAGTTCTTTTCATAAATTAATCTCCTTATTTTTTTATTTTTTTATGCAACAATATTCCTTCGTATTTTAGGCTATAATCCGGGCAGACCTTCGCCGAGGCTGAACTGCACTCTCGTCTGGTTGTTTCCGTTTATCGCGGTTCCTAGAATCTCGCCGTAGGTAATAGTAATAGGGCCGAAAGGGGAATACCAGTTAAAACCTATTCCTGCCGCCTGAACGAGGCCTAAAGGAAACACGGAATCGCTCTGCTCCCAGTCGTTGCCGGCGTTCCACCATAAAAATCCGTAAAATTTCATTCTTTTAAGTATCGGTATAAAATATTTCGCCTGAACCGTAAATATCTTCGTTCCGCCTATAAGATTGCCGCTTCCGTCGTTCGGGCCTACGGAGTCGTACATAAATCCCAGAAGAGGATATGTATTCATTATGCCGCCTACAAAAAATCTTTGATAAATCGGCAGCGGTTCGGAAGCCGTAGTCGTAGTTATATAGCCTAACTGAGCTCCGCCCATAAGGGACGTTCCCCACCATAACGGAATATAATGGTTGCCCTGAACGACGTATTTAACGAAATCGTCGTTGCCCCCTATCGGACGTCCGGCATAGCTAATTCTAAAACTGTCCATGTCTCCGGCCGTAGGGACTATCGGATTATTTAGCGTATTATAAACCGTGGTAAGCGATACTTCGCTCGTCGTTACCTCGCCTTGCGGCAAAATATTCGAAAGGCCTGAAATTATAACGGAATTATCCTCCTCCAGAAGATACCTTACGTATTCCGTAAGTATATTTCCGTAAATAGGATAGCCTAAGGTAACCGAACCGCCGACGGAACGATAGGCGAATTCATAATAAAGGCTGTTAAACGTGTCGTACAGCGATAAGTTAAACGATACGGGCCTTGCAAAAACATAAGTAAGATAAGGCTGCAGGATATTAATGCTGTAAGATTGATACGGGCCGCCCGCTTGAACGTTGAAAGAAGCCGTAATCCCCGTTCCGAAAAGATTGGATTCGGAAATGGAAGTTATCGCCATAAAGGACGTCGCGGAGCTATAACCGCCGCCGATGGTAAACTTGCCGGTATTTTGCTCCTGAACGTGCACTTTGACGTTCAATATGCTTTTGCCGGTGACCTTTTCGGTGGTTATGGTAACGTGCTTAAAATAATTAAGATTTTTTAAATTCTGCCTCGATATTTTTATAAGTTTCGGATTGTATTTTTCGCCCGGATGCAGAACGAGCGCCCTGAGTATGACGTAACTGTAAGTAACGCTATTTCCCGTAATGGTAATTTTGCCGAACTTAGCTATACCGCCTTTATGGACAATAAGCGTTACGATAACGGAGCTGGTCTTGCTGGCGATTTTAATAGAAGGCTCGACGTTTGCGAAAGCGTAGCCTTTATTCGTAAAATATTCGGTTATGCCGAGAATTTCTTTTTCTATGTTTTTTCTGTTAAAAATATCGCCGACTTTAGTTATGACCAACTTATCGGCTTCTTTATATTCTTTAGAATTGTTTTTTTCGCCCTTTATGGCGAGATTGACCTTGGATATTCTGTATTGGGTGCCCTGAACTATCCTTATGATAATCGTAACGTATTTTTTATCTTTAGAAAATATATATTTAGGTTTTTTTACGCTGACGTTTATATAGCCGTGGTTATAATAAAAGCCCAATAATTTAATTATCTGGGAATTCAGCTTGGCTTTCTTGAACTTTCCCGCTCCGGTTATCCATGTTAAAAGATTTATGGTTTTAATGCCCATAACGGACTCGAGCTTAGGCGAAGAGAAAGAATTATTGCCTCTGAATTCCACTTTTTTAACCATTACAGGCGTATTTTCGTTTATAACGAAATGCAATTTTATATAATTTCCCGGCACGATTTTCTTTTTTACTTTTATTTTTGCATTATAATAACCTTCGACGGAATATATAAATTTCAGCATTTTAACAGCCCTGTCGAGGTCGTAGGAGCTAAAAGGCTTTCCCGCTTTAATGTTTATCGCCTTTTTTATTTTTTTAACGGAAACGGAACCGTTTCCAGTATATTTAATGGACTTTATATAAGGCCTTTCGGAAACTATAAAAGTAATAATAAGCCTGCCGCCGGACGAAGATGCGTTGACTAATATATTCTTAAAATATCCGGTTCCGTAAAGCGCCTTGACGCTTTCGTTTATTTTCTTAATGGAATACCGGCTTCCTTTTTTTAATTTAATGCGGTTCGCTATAAAACCCGCCCCCACTCTTATATTGCCTTTTATTCTGACGGCGTACACCTTTTTATTTAACGCGGAATTATGCCTGCCTGCGGCATTTTTCCTTATATGTCCGTATATGAAATCCGACGCCTTGCCGGATAATAAATTCAGGTCTTTTTTAAAAGCGGCAGCGCCTGCGCCGGAATATTCGAGCGTTTTAGAATTATAAATGTCCGAAATATCTACGAGCATTGCATGAATCGTAAAATTAGAGCCTGCGCTTGAAATGCTTCCTGTAATTATATAATTGGACCTATAGGCTAAGCCCAGTTTTCTTATCCTTACAAGATTTATTTTTTTATCGAAATTAAAATACGGGGGCTTCTTCAAAAAAGTATATGCGATAACAAAGTAGGGCTTCCCCGAATTTAAATAGCCTTTGAAGGCTGCGGCAAAAGCATTCTTGACGTTTGAGGACGAAGGAGCGCCTTTTTGATGAAAAAATCCCGTAAAAACATTTCTGTTGTTTAAAGCTGCATAAACATTAGACGCATTTAAAGCTAAAACAATAAAAATAAAAGCATTTAAGAAAACGGATTTAAAAAATTTCATCTTAATAAACTATCAAATATTGGATTTTATGTCAATTTATATGTTCGATTATTCCGCCGGCAATTCTAATTTTATGGTTCATCATATTGGAAAACTCCCTGTCGTGGGTAACGACCGCCAGCGTTTTACCGTATTTTTTATTAAGGTCGATTATTATGTTATGTAATTTTTCCGCATGGCGCGGGTCCAAATTTCCCGTAGGTTCATCCATTAATATAACTCTGGGAGAACATGCCAGTGCCCTTGCCACGGCGGCTCTTTGCTGTTCCCCGCCCGAAAGCATATAAGGCTTAAAGTTAAGCCTGCCGGCAAGTCCCATTTCGCACAAATAATCCTTTGCTATCTTAAGGGCGTCGCTTTTGGTTTTTTTCATTATATATAACGGCATGGCGACATTTTCCAGACAGCTGAACTCGTTTAAAAGATAATGGAACTGAAAAACGAAGCCTATGTTTTTGTTTCTGAATCTTGAAAGATTTGCGTCCGGCAAATCGTATATATTGGAATTATCGAAATATCCGACTTCTCCGGAATCAGGCTTTAAAAGGGTCCCTATTATATGGAGAAGGGTGCTTTTGCCCGTTCCCGATTCGCCCGTTATGGCAAAAGTATCTCCTTCTTTTATCTCCAAATCGGCTTCGTTAAGAATATTGACCGTTTCGTTCCCCGCCCTGAACGTTTTGCTTACTTTTTTTAAAGATACGGCAAAACCGCTCTTTTCGCCTGTTTCAGTTGCTTCTTTATTCATGCCTTACGCCTTCCGCGGGGTCTATTTTACCGGCTTTATAAGACGGATAAAGCGTAGCGGCAAAACTTAAAAAAAGAGCGCACGAACCTATAATTATGAATTCGGCAAGCGTCATTCTTACGGGGAGGGTCGTTATATAATAAACCGACGGCGGAAGGCTTATTATATGATATGTTTTTTCTAAATAACCGATTAAAAATCCCGACAAAAGGCCCAGCGAGGTCCCTATTACGCCTATTATTACGCCCTGCGCCATAAAGATAAACATTATATCCTTAGAACTTGCGCCTATGGATTTTAATATGGCTATATCTTTTCTTTTTTCCATAACGACCATTATGAGAGTCGAAATAATATTAAACGCCGCGACCAGCACGATTAGGAACAGGATAACGAACATAGTAAGTTTTTCTAATTTTATTGCGGAAAATAAATTTTTATTAAGCTCTTCCCAGCTTAAAGCATAAAAAGAAGAAGATGTTTTATTTTTATTAAGTATATTTTCTATTTTTTTTGCAAACGCGCCGGCAAAACTTAATTTGTTAAGCTTGACCTCCAATCCGGTAACGGTATTTGCGCCTAATCCGATAAACTCCTGCGCGTTTTTAACCGAAATAAAAGAAAACGTAGAGTCGTAATTATACATTCCGCTGTTTATAATGCCGCAAACGGTAAAATTTTCCGTTTTGGGAATAACCCCGAACGGGGTAACCTGTCCTTCCGGAGAAATTATTTTTACTCTGCCCCCTATGGAAACGCCGAGGTTTTGGGCAAGAACTTTGCCGATAACTATCTCATTTTTGCTTTTATTGTCTAATCCTGATAAATTTCCCTCGACAAGATATTTTTTAAGATTTGTAACCTTTTCTTCGGTTTTAACGTCTATTCCCCTTAGGACGCTTCCGGTAGAAGTAGAAGCCGAAGATATCATTATATCGGTATAAATAAACGGCGAAACGCTCTTTACGCCTTTAACGGAAGATATCTTGCCGACAGTCTTTTTATAGTTGTTTATGAAACCGTTATAATTTAATACTATAATCTGAGATTCTATCCCAATTACTCTTTTTTCCAGTGCATGGCTGAATCCGTTCATTACCGAGATAACGACTATCAGCGCCATTACGCCTATCATTATACCCATAACGGATATAAAACTCAATAAAGATATAAACGAATTATTTTTAGGCTTTAAATAATGTAAGGCTATATTCGTATGAAAATTCATCTGTTTAAAGGTTTAAGGAGCGGAAACAATACGACGTCTCTGATGGAATGTGAATTTGTAAGAAGCATGACGATTCTGTCTATGCCAATGCCGCATCCCGCGGTAGGCGGAAGGCCGTATTTAAGCGCCTCGACGTAATCTTCGTCCATATCCGCCGGAAGCCCTTCTTTAATTTTTGAGTCTATCTGTAGTTTAAACCTTTCTTCCTGGTCGAAAGGGTCGTTAAGTTCTGAAAACGCGTTGCCTATTTCCCTGCCCGCTATGAACAGCTCGAACCTGTCGGCGACGGACCCGTCCTTATCGTTTCTTCTGGCCAAAGGCGAACTTTCTATCGGGTATTCCGTTATAAAAGTGGGGTCAATAAGTTTTGGCTCTACGGTTTCGTCGAATAAAATGGTCAACAATTCGCCGAGGCTGTCTGTTTCGCTAACACCGGAAGTATTTCTCCTTCTGAGAATGGTATAAACCTTAGAGGGAGAGTCTATCTCTTCGGGTTTAAATCCGGCTACGGCGTAAAGGCTGTCGATTAGCTTTATTCTTTTAAAGGGAGGTTTAAAATTAAGCCTTTCGCTGCCGTAGTCTATTTCAAACGAACCGCGGATGCGGTTTGTCAATTCCGACAGCATTGTTTCAACAAAAACCATTAAATCTTCGTAAGTGGAATATGCCGAGTAAAACTCAAGCATGGTAAATTCGGGATTATGTTTTAGCGATATGCCTTCGTTTCTGAAATTTCTTCCAATTTCGTAAACTCTGTCGAATCCGCCGACGACCAGCCTTTTTAAATATAGTTCCGGCGCTATCCGCATATAAAGTTCTAAATTCAGGGCGTTATGATGCGTTTTGAACGGCCTTGCAGTCGCGCCTCCGGGATTAGACTGCATAATCGGGGTTTCTACTTCTAAGAAACCGTAGGAATCCAGAAAAGACCTGATAAAATTAACGGCTTCGGCTCTTTTTCTGAAAATTTCCCTTACTTCTCCGTTCGCGATTAAATCTACGTATCTTTTTCTGAATCTGGCTTCTATATCTTTAAGCCCGTGCCACTTTTCCGGCAGAGGCAGAACAGATTTGGTAAGAATTGATATATGTTCTGTTTTTATGGTCAGTTCGTTCGTTTTTGTCCTGAAAAGATGCCCGCTTACCGCGCAGATATCGCCGGCATCGATATATTCGTTAAAGAGTTCGAAATCTTCCGCCGAAACCTCGCTTTTCTGTATATAGCACTGAATTTCTCCCGACCCGTCCCTCAGCCTGAAAAAAGACGCTTTTCCGAAACTCCTTACGATGATTATCCTGCCCGCCGTTTCGGCCGGGATTATATTGTTTTCAAAAAATTCTTTATCGTTATTTCCGTATTTGGATAAAATATCTTTTATATTTTCCTTTTTTTTAAAACCGTTGGAAAAAGGTTCGATGCCGTTTTCTTTTAATTTCTTTAATTTATCCAAACGGTTTTTTTCTATAATGTTTAATTCCTGTTCCAAAACATCCTCCCGTGAGCCGGCGCCCGGTTTAAAACGGATGCCGCTCTTTACATTTTGCCGTATTTTGCTATTCTCTTTGCCCTTTAGCGCCGGCTCCGAGCAGATATGCGCCTATAAACTCGTCTATGTCCCCGTCGAAAACGCTCTTATCGTCGTAAACGGTTACTCCCGTTCTATGGTCCTTTATGACGCGGTTGGGATTTAGCGTATAGGACCTTATTTGAGAACCCCACGATATTTCTTTTTTAGTTTTATTTACCTTGTCTTCTTCTTCTTCTTTTTTCTTTTTATAATAATCGTAAAGCCTGGCTCTTAAAAGTTTATAGGCGGAATCCTTATTTTTATGCTGAGACCTTTCATTTTGGCAGGCGACCACAATGTTTGTAGGGATATGGGTGATTCTTACCGCCGAATCCGTGGTGTTGACATGCTGTCCGCCCGCCCCGCTAGACCTGTACGTATCTATCTTTAAATCTTTTTCGTCTATAACGACATCGATGGAATCGTCGATTTCCGGATAAACAAAAACCGAAGCGAAAGACGTATGCCTTCTTTTGTTGGCATCGAAAGGCGAAATCCTTACAAGCCTGTGCACCCCGCTTTCGGCTTTGAGATAACCGTAAGCAAATTTTCCCTGCACTACGAAAGTAACGCTTTTAACGCCGGCTTCTTCGCCTGCGTTATAATCCATTATTGTAGTTTTAAATTTTTTTCGTTCCGCCCATCTTAAATACATTCTTAGAAGCATGCCGGCGAAATCCATAGACTCTGTTCCGCCGGACCCTGCGTGAATTTCGACGATTGAATTGAGCTTATCGTCTTTACCGGAAAGCGTAAGTCCCATTTCCAAGCCTAAAACGTCCTTTTCCAACGATTTGACGTTATCCGAAATGTCGGACAGCATTTTTCCGTCGTTTTCCGCCAAAGAAATATCGTATAAATCTTTAATATTTTTAAATTCTTCGTATATGTTGTAAAAAGGCTTTAACCTGTTGGATATCCCTGACTTTTCTATTAATATCTCCTTAGAATAAGAAATATTTTTATAAAAATCTTCTTCCTTGGAAATTTCGTCTATTTCTTTCAGCCTGTTTTCTAATTTGGAGACTTCAAAGCATCCTCCGTATTTTTTCTAATTTATCATTCAGTCCCTTTATGCTTCTGTCTAAAAGACTGATGTTCAAAACGGCATCGGCCGGCGAATCAGGCATCTGAAAACCCCCTTTATTCCGTCAAATATTTTTCGAAAATAACCTGCGCGTTAATAAATATACCAGCGATAATATGAAAACGGCGTTAATTATATAAGTAAATATATTACCATATAATGCAAAAAATGTCTTTTTATTAATTAATTTTACGTAACCTATGATATATGTCCTTTTAAAAATTGCGGTTTCCGCTAAAATTTTCCCTTCCGGGGATATTATGCCGCTTATGCCGGAATTTCCGGCTCTTGCTATATACCTGCCGTTTTCTACGGCGGAAAAAACTGTCATGGCCATATCCTGTTCCGGCGCGGAGGTTCTTCCGTACCATGCGTCGTCGGTAATGCTAATCAATAGGTTTTCTCCGTATTTTGAAAATTTTCTTACCAGCGAGTCGAAATATGCTTCATAACATATCATAGAACCTATCCTTATATTTTTTTCCTTTAAAATCCTAAACTTTTTGCCGGCAGTGAAACCGCCTATTCCTGCTCCCCTTAAAATATGGGCCAAAAAGGGGAATTGGCGGCGCAAAGGTATATACTCGCCGAACGGAACAAGATGATGCTTGTCGTAATAAGAATATTTGCCGTCGGGATTGAACATATAGTCCCTGTTATAATAACGATATTTCCCGTTAAAAAACCTTAATCCTATGCATCCGAAAATCAGGCCTATTTTATTTCTTACAGCGAAATCCTCGACCTTTTTCTCGTAATAAGGATATGCAAAAACGGGATAGGGAAGAGCGGTTTCGGGCCATATAACGATTTGAGGCTTATATTTTAATGCTTTTTCCGATAAATTTAAATATATGCGCGTAGTTCTTCTTTTGGTGATTCTCCATTTCTGGAACATGCCGATATTACCCTGAATCAATGCGATTCTTATAGGCTTTTTCCCTTTAAGCGAAGTATTTAAGGAATAAATATTATAGTAGCCGTATAATGCTACCGCAATAAAAACGGATAAAACTAAAAATAGTTCGGATAACGCCTGCTTTCTTGAAATTTGATTTTTTAAAAAAATAAAGCTGAATAAGGCGTAATTTATGAGGACTATGACGAAAGATAGCCCAAGAACTCCGATTACGCCGGAAATCTGTATAAAAGGAATATTTAAGAATTGGGAAAAACCCAAATTTTCCCAAGGAAATCCCGTTAAAAGGTTGGATTTTAAAAATTCAAAAAAGACCCAGCAGGATGGAATTAAAATTATGCCCGACTTTTTATAATTATTAAGCAGAATTTTGACGAAACCGGCAAAAAGACCGATATAAACGGCTAAATAAGAAGAAAGCAGTAAAAGGGCGAAAACGGCCTCGTAATAGGAAAGGTTGCCGTAAACGCGAACCGTATAGGCTATCCAGTATAAAATGACGACGTACGCGGTAACGCCGGATATAAAACCGTATAAAAAGGACTCTTTGAAATTTTTGGCTCTGTTTACCGAATACAAAAGAGGGAGCAAAAAAAACCATGCAAGAAATTCGAGATTGAAATCCGGAAACAAAAAGGCGTATAATATGCCCGTTAAAATTGCCAAGGCGATATTGACCAATTTTTCTTCGGAGATTTTCGGCATCTTAATTATAAAACTTTTTTCGATTCTTCCCATAAAGCGTCGAGGCTGCCTTCGCCTGCTTCCGAAATTGGAGAAGAGGCGTTTCTTTCCATATAGCCGAACCTTTTAATGAATTTATCGGAGGATTCGTTTAGCGCACCGCAGGGATGTATATTTAAAAACCTCCCGAGATTAACCAGCGAAAACAAAATATCGCCGTATTCTTCTTTGATTTTATCTTCATTTAATTTTTCGGGCGATTTTTTTTCAAGTTCGGATTTAAGTTCGTAAATTTCCTCGTCGATTTTAGCTATGGCGCCGCCTGTATTTTTAAAATCAAAACCCTGTCTTTTAGCCTTTTCTTGTACCATATACGCCCTGTGAAGCGCCGGCATGCTTCCCGATACGTAAACGGAAGGCTTCTCGGCTGTGCCGGAATCGTTTTTAAGTTTTTCTTTTTTTTCTTCCCCTTTGATTCTTTCCCAATTTTTAAGAATTGCGTCCTCGAAACACTCCCCTTCTTTTAAAGAAAAACTTTTATCGAAAACGTGCGGATGCCTCCTTATTAATTTTTCGTTAACGGTTTTAATGACGTCGCTTAAAGCAAACTCATTTTTTTCTTCATAAATATCGGATAAAAAAACGACCTGAAGCAGCAAATCCCCAAGTTCTTCCATTATTTCGGATTTATTGCCGGAACTTATCGCATCGACCACCTCGTAAGCTTCTTCTATCACATAAGGCTTGAGCGTTTCTTCCGTCTGCTTCCCGTCCCACGGGCATCCTTCTTTAGAGCGCAATTTTTTAACTATAGATACTAATTCTTTAAGTTCCAAAATTTTTTCATCCTGCATAAATTTCCCTTTATATCTTGAAATTAAAAATAAAACAGTTTAAATATTAAAGCCGTTATCAGAATGCCCGCGAGGCCGCCGGCAAAGACCTCAGAGCTTGTATGAATACCGCTGTTTATTCTGGACAACGCGACCAGAAACGCCAGAATAAAGGTAAGAAGCGAGGCCACGGGATTTAAGGTCAGCAGGGAAACCATAAGCCATATAGAAAAAGCGACTGCGGCATGCCCGCTGGGGAACCCGCCCCTTAACGGGGTTCCTTTATTAAATGCGGCCTTTATAATTATCACGAAGACGAAAACGACAGAAACGACTATTATTGCGATATCGGAACCTGCGGTTTTTATCATAAGCAAGAAATAGTATATCATATAATAAAGATATTTTGAAAATATTATATATCCTACCGCAAAAGAACCGAAAGAAGATAAAAGAACCGCCCCTGCGGCTAAATTTTTTATTGCCGCAATTTTTGGGGAATATTCTTTAGATACGAAATCCGCTAAATATTCTATCGAGGTATTAAAAATCTCCGCAAACAAGACCGAAAATACCGAAACGATTATGAGAAGAACGTCTATTTTGGGCATCCTTAAAAAAAGGGCGAGCAAGATTGCGCAAATGGCCGCAACAAAGTGGATTTTCATGTTTTTTTCCGTCTTTGTTGCCAATATTACGCCTTCGATAGCTGCGTTAAAAGATTCCAAAAAGCTCTGGCGGCTTTGTTTCATAATGCATTATCTTAATAACTCTTTATACATAAAATTCTGCATGCGTTTCATATCTATGTCGTAGCCGGCGTCTTCTATGCCAATTTTATGCTCTTCGTCATGCATGTATCCGAAAAGATGCAGAATACCGTGTATTATTAAAAGCGAGAGTTCTTTGTTTAATCCGTTTATATAAGTTCTGGCCTTATTTTCGCTTTGGGGAAGGACCCATTCGTCCTTCTCCCAAAAATGTTCGTATCTAAAAAAGTTATCGCCGGCGACGGACGGGGCTATATAAATTTCCCCTATATGAAAAATATCTCCCGTCCATTCTTTAAGTTCAAAAGACAGGACGTCGGTCGGATTATCTTTATTTCTGTAAGCCTTATTTAATTTTTTTATATACGCGGGAGAGCAAAAAACAATGCCGATTTCGTAAGAGCCGCAATAAAGATTTTCTATGGACTTCTTAACGATATAACGGACTGACTTTTGGTTTATTTTCGACTTTCTTTGGATATTCGCTATATTTATTATAGATTTCTTTCCCTTCATCGCTATCATCTTCCTCGGTAGATTTGCCGGCATAAGGAATTCTTTGGTGAAAAACCGAATTTAAAACCTTCACGAAAGCGTCTCCTATGGAGTGAAGGTCTTTTAACGTAAGTTCGCATTCGTCAAGCTGTCCGTCGCTGTAAATTCTGTTTATCGTCTTTCTGACCATTAGTTCCAGCCTCGAAGGGGAAATATTGGTCATCGTTCTGGATATAGCTTCGACGGAATCCGCAAGCATAATTATGCCGGCTTCCTTAGTCTGCGGTTTTTTGCCGTTATATCTGAAAGTATCTTTGGAAAGACTGCCTTCTTTATTCTCCTTAAAGGCTTTTTCGTAAAAAGCCCCTATCATAGACGTTCCATGATGCTGGCCGATTATGCTTTCGACCTTGTCGCCCAATTTGTATTTTCTTGCAAGCTCCTGTCCGTCTTTGACGTGAGACGCTATAATGAGGCTGCTCATAGTCGGAGCAAGTTTATCGTGGGGATTCTCGGAATTTGCCATATTTTCTATAAAATAGTTTGGCTTGGCGATTTTTCCTATATCGTGATAAAGGCTTGCGACTCTTGCAAGAAGGGGGTTTGCGCCGACCGACGAAGCCGCCGATTCCGCTAACGCCGCTACCATTACCGAATGCTGGTAAGTTCCTGGCGCAACGATGGAAAACTGCCTTAATAGCGGATGATTCGAACCTGAAAGTTCTAAAAGTTTAAAATCGGTGGTAAAACCGAAAATCCTTTCCAATAAGGGTATCAACCCTATAACCATAATCGACGAAATAATTCCGGATAAAAACGCCAGAATAACGCCGTAAATATTCTGTATATTTATAAGGTTCAGCCCGACCAGAGCAAAAGCCAGAACCATAAAACTATTTAAAAACCCCGTAACGACCCCCGCTTTAACGACGCGGCTCCATGAAGAAAAGTCGAAAACTTCGTAAGAAGCTATAAAACTGCCTCCGAAGGCATATATCATAAATAAAATAGAATTTTTAAAAATTATCGAGGTTAAAATAGAAAAAAGCGCTATATAAACTACCGAAACCTCTGAATTTAATATTATTCTTATCAGCATAGGTCCGAACGCAAACGGGATTAAATAGTAAATATCGTTTTTGTTTATAAACGGAAAATACATAGACAACGCGTTGGAAAAAATAATTCCGGTTTTAATTATAAGAATGGAAGACACTAAAACGGCGATAATAAAGACGATATTTTTAAAATCCACGGACGTCCTGAATTTTCTTATATATTTATACGGGAACACGTAAGAAAGGGACAAAAGCATAACTATAAGGAAAAATAATCCCACGAGGGAAGGAATATTGTTTTTTAGTTTAAATTTGGCCTCATACGTATTTAATTCGAGAGCTTTTGATTTAGTAAGAAGCTGTCCTGAACTTGCCAAAAGCATTCCCTCGTTTATATGGATATAAATAGGCTTATTTTCTTTCTTTATATTTTCTATTTTTTTTAGGGTAAGATACCTTGAATATACGATATCGGGTTTTATGACGCGGTAAACCAGCTTGTATATATCGTTTTGCATATAAAGCGGTAAAAAACCGAGATACTTTCTAGTGTAGTAATATGCAAAACCTTTTTCTTTTTTCAAAGTAAAAAATATCTGGGGATAACCTATAAGCTTTAACCTGTTTGTTATTACATTGTTTATTTCTATGTTTTTATTGGCGGGAGGCGTTTTAGAGAGAACTCCTCTTTTATAAATACTTGAAACTATATTTAAAACATACGATTCGATATTTTTATTGTAATTCAGGAAGTAAAACCCGTCTTGAGCGGCCTTACCCAAATCAATGCCCAGTTTTGAAGCAAAAATACTTTCGGACAATTCCATATTTTTAAGGTTCGGCGCATGGCTTGACTTATAAGCCCTCGCAAGGGAAAAAGCTCTTATGATTCTTCTCGATACCGTCGTTTTAACTTCAGGATAATATAAATAAACGTCGGGGCTGTTTCTAATTTTGTTTTTTAAAACGGCATCGGTCGCCTTGGTATTTATATACCTGAAATCTTTTTTTGCTATTATGGTTTTTGTAGATATCTCTCCGGCTTTATATTTGTTCTTTATGAACTCCACCCCGTTATAAAGCAAAAATGTTAAAAATACGGCGGATATTAAAAGCAGTCCTAAAAGAGAAGAATATCGGCTTTTGATTTCTAAAGTGTTATTTTTTAGAAATTCTAGGAATTTCGTTCGCTTCATAAGCTTTTATTATATTTTGGACAAGTTTATGCCTTAATACGTCCGTTCCTTTAAAATTTACGATTTCTATTCCCTCAATATTCCTCAGGATTTTACTTGCCGCAACAAGTCCGGATTCCTTGCCGGCAGGCAAATCTGTCTGGGTTATATCGCCGTTTACGACAATCTTGGAGCCGGCGCCTATTCTTGTAAGCATCATCTTCATCTGTTCGTTTGTGGCGTTTTGCGCTTCGTCCAATATAATAAAAGAATTATTAAGGGTTCTGCCTCTCATAAAGGCTATAGGGGCGACCTCTATAACGTCGGTTTCTATAAGCTTAAGCGCTTTCTCGAACTCGAACATCTCGTAAAGGGCGTCGTACAGAGGCCTTAAATAAGGATTAATTTTCTGCGAAATGTCTCCGGGAAGAAATCCTAATTTCTCGCCTGCTTCGACGGCGGGACGCGTTAAAATTATCCTGTCGAACAGTTTTCTTTGAAATAATGCAATGGCGCATGCCATGGCAAGGTATGTTTTGCCGGTTCCGGCAGGCCCTACGCCGATAACTATATCGTTTTTATAAATTGCGTCGGTATATTTTTTTTGATTTGCAGTTCTTGGAGCTATAACCTTTTTTCGCGGAGTTACCAGGATGGAAGGATAAATCTGGGCGGCTATATTGGCTTCGGGATTCTCAATTTTCAGCTTGGCTAATCTGATTAAATCGCTATCCGTAATAAGAACGTTTGTTTTATATAAACTTAAGAGGTCATATATGAATCTGCCGCATGCCCTTGCATTATTTTCATTGCCCTTAATCAGCAATACGTTGCCTCTGACGGATATATCCACCTCAAACTGGGTTTCGATAATATCTTTTATATTGGCGGAAGGGCTTGAAAATTTATTAAAAAGGTCGATGTCTTCCAGTTCTATCTTTTCTATGCTGACGGCTTCTTTCCCGCCGCCGGATATTAACCGCGATTTAGGAACCTTAGTGATTGTTTTTACGCCGCCAAAGGTATCGCGCATTTTAACCGCCGCAGACGAACCCCGTTTCCTTGTTTTATTAGTTATTCCCAAATTTTGTTTTTAATAACTCCTTAACCGCATATATTGTTATCGGTAAAATATTGCCCTGCCGTCGCCGGCGCAAAGGACTATGTCCGTCGCGGCTCGTCAAACCAATATTTTGATTATAACTATTATTGGAAGAAAAGTCAAAAACGGCCCGGATTTATTTTTATGCCTCGTTTTTCCAATAAATCCTTAACGATAAATCCCTTTCTTAAAATGAATAATCTACCTCGCCTTTATAAGCTTTTTCTATTTTTCTTCCTATTTTTCGATTATACCGTATTATAAACAATCATTTTGCCGGCATAGGACATAAAACTATATTTAAAATTTATTCCTGAATATTTTTACCGCTTCCTAACTATTGCGTTTTTTACGATATTTGCGGAATCATTTTTTAAGACAAGAGAAACAAATATATAAACTAAAACGCCTGCGGCAAGAGAAGCTAAAACTATCGTTAAAGAACCGTAATCGAACTTCCCTAAAGCAACTATTAAAAATTCTACTATTAACCCCATAATAAGACTAGCGATTAAGGTTTTGACAAACGATTTAAAGAAACCCGCGTCCAAGCCGATGCCCTTTTTTAGCCGAAGTTTTCTTAGAAGGTAAAGATAATTAAAAATTAATGAAATGCTTGAAGCCAGGGCCAGCCCGTAAACGCCCATAACCCGCATAAGCAGAACCGCAAATATAATGTTTATAATCAGCGAAATTATTGTAGCTTTTACCGGCGTTTTAGTATCCTTCATCGAATAGAAAACCGGAATTACGGTTTTTAAAAGCGCGGACGCCCACAGCCCGACGATAAAAAACATAAGAACGCCCGCCGTTTTTTGCGCATCCGCCGCATTGAATATTCCGTGCATATATATTAATTTTGCAAGACTGTTTCTTAAAAGTATTAATCCTATGCTTGAAGGAATTATTATAAAAAACATCAGGGACGATGAAAAATTAAAAGCGCCTCCGACTTCTTTGAGGTCGTTTTTAGCAAACGAAGCCGAAAGGGCGGGGAAAATTGCCGTCTGCATCGCAATGGCGAAAACGCCCAAAGGAAACTGATAAAGCCTGTCGCCGTAGTAAAGATAGGAAATGCTGCCGGCCGGCAGAAATGATGCGAGAAAGGTATCGAATATAAGATTAAGTTGAATTACGGCCATTCCCAGAAGAGACGGGGCAAGCAGTTTGAAGACGGATTTCACTTCTCTGTTTCTAAAATTAAATTTGAATCCAAGAATAATTTTCTTTCTTCTGATATAATAAATTTGGGATAAAAGCTGTAAAACGCCGCCGAGCATGACCCCCGCAGCAAGCGCATATATGCCCGGATGAAAAAACGGCCTTAAAAAAAGGGCGGCGATTATTAACAAAACATTCAGGATTATAGGATACATCGCTCCCGGAGCATAAGAGCCGTGAACGTTAAGAACCCCCGCAAAAAATGCGGCAAGCCCTATTAAAAAAATATACGGGAACATGACTTTAGTAAGAAATACGGCAAGATGAAATTCAGCAGGTTTGTGCAAAAATCCGGGAGCTGTTACAGCCACGAAAACAAAAGAAAATAGGAAACCGATAACGGAAAGAATCAAAAGAATAAAAAATAATACGGTAAAAACGGTCTTAAAAAGGCCGGCCGATTCGTTTTCGTTATTTTTGGCCAGACTTTCCGAATACACGGGAATAAAAGAAGACGAAATACCTCCTTCTCCGAAAAGCCTCCTGAACAGATTGGGTATCCTGAAAGCTACGAAAAAAGCATCCGTGGCAGTTCCCGCGCCGAAAAAATATGCTATGCAGATATCCCTTAATAAGCCTAAAATCCTGCTTATCAGGGTAAAAAAAGAAACGACCGATAAATTCCTGACTATCTCATGATTTTTGGATTGAGAAGGCATTTATAAAAACTTTTGAATAAGTATTTCCGCGATCTGTACGGCATTGAGCGCCGCCCCTTTTCTCACGTTATCGGCTACTATCCAAAGATTTAAACCGTTGGGTATAGAAAAATCCTTTCTTATTCTGCCGACAAAAACTTCGTCCTTTCCCGCGGCATAGGTCTGGTAGGGATATCTTTCTTCGGGATTGGCGCTTAAAACGTTGTCTATAATTTTTACGCCGCCGGTTTCCGATAAGATTCTTTTGATATCTTTTATATCGAAATTCTTTTCCGTTTCGATATTTACCGACTCTCCGTGAGAAAAAAATACAGGCACCCGCACTGTCGTAGCGGATACGGCTATGTTCTTATCGTGCATTATTTTTTGCGTTTCCCTGACCATTTTAATTTCTTCTTTCGTATATCCGTCTTCGCTAAAAACGTCTATCTGAGGAATACAGTTAAAAGCTATCTGGACGGGAAATTTTTCCGGATATATATCCCCTTTTGCGTTTATTATGCCGGTTGTTTGATAAAACAATTCGTCCATAGCTCTTTTGCCTGCGCCGGACGTCGACTGATAGGTCGAAACGATTATCCTTTTTATCTTATATCTGTCGTGAATCGGCTTAAGGGGCACGACCATTTGAATGGTCGAACAATTTGGATTTGCTATTATATTTTTATTAGAATAATATTTTATATCTTCCGGATTGACCTCTGGAACGACTAAAGGAACGTCTTCGTCCATTCTGAAATAAGAAGTGTTGTCTATAACTACCGCTCCTTCTTTCGCGGCTATCGGGGCAAACTTAGAACTGACGGAACCTCCGGGGCTGGATAAAACTATGTCGATTTTTTTTTTCTCGAAAGAATCTTCCTTTAGGGCATCGACGATATAATCTTCGCCCTTAAACTTAATGGTTTCGCCGAGAGAATTTTCCGAGGCGAAAAGATAAAGTTCCGCCGTCGGAAATTTTCTTTCCTCTAATATTTCTAAAAATTCTCTGCCTACAAGTCCGGTCGCGCCCATAATGCCGATATTGTATTTTTCTTTTTTCATATTTTTCCCGTTTTTTTATTTTCTTAATTCATCTATAACCGCTTTGCCCATTTCTTTTGTGCCGACAAGTTTGGTTCCGGGGGCATTCGAATAAATATCGGCGGTTCTGTATCCGTTTTTAATGACTTTCTCTACGGCGTTTTCAATTTTTCCGGCAATATTATCCATATCGAAACTATATTTTAACATCATTGCGGCCGATAAAATAGCCGCAATCGGATTGGCTTTATTTTGTCCCGCAATATCCGGCGCGCTGCCGTGAATTGGTTCGTACATCCCTTTTTTTCCGTTAAGGCTTGCCGACGGAAGCATGCCGATAGATCCGGCAACCATTGAAGATTCATCGCTCAATATATCTCCGAACATATTTGTGGTAACTATAACGTCAAAGGATTTAGGCTGTCTTATGAGCTGCATCGAACAGTTATCTACATACATATTGCTTAATTCGACGTCGGGATATCCCTTCGAAGTTTCGGCAATGACCTCCCTCCAAAGTTCCGTGCATTCCAAGACGTTTGCCTTATCGACCGATAAAACTTTTTTCCTTCTTTTTCTTGCAATTTCAAAAGCTATTTTTGCGATTCTTTCTATTTCTTTCGTAGTGTAAACTAAAGTATTGACTCCCTTTTTTTGTCCGTCGTCCATATTGAAAACGCCTCTAGGCTGACCGAAATAAATTCCGCCGGTAAGCTCGCGGACTATCATCATATCTGTTCCGCTAACAACCTCTCTTTTTAAAGGGGAAGCATCTATGAGCTCGTCGTAAATCTTTGCCGGCCTTAAATTTGCATAAAGTCCAAGGTCGTACCGCAAAGTTAAAAGGGCTTTTTCGGGCCTTAGTTCTATGGGAAGGGATTCCCATTTCGGTCCGCCGACTGCTCCAAAAATAACGGCGTCCGCCTCTTTCGCAAGCTTAAGGGCTTTTTCGGTAATGGGCTTTTTATATTCGTCGTAGGAAGCGCCTCCGACAAGGTCTTCTTCTATTTCATAACGCACGGAGTTTGCGTCGAATAAAAATTTCAGGACATTAACCGCTTCTCCGGCAACCTCCGTTCCTATTCCGTCTCCAGCAAAAAGCGCTAATTTTATCATAATTTATATTCTGCCCTCCTTAATCTTTTTTTTGGCGTACGCAATTAAACCGCCCGCGTTAACAAGCTCGGACATAAACTTTGGAATCGGTTTCGCTTTGATAACGGTATTTTTTGTTTTGTTTTTAATCTCTCCCGTATCGGTATCCGCTTCCAAAAAATCCCCGCTATCTATGCCGGCGGTATCCGCTTCCAAAATAAACAAGCCTATATTGAAGGAATTCCTATAAAAAATCCTCGCGAAACTCTTGGCGATTACGACGGGGACTCCGCATGCCTTAATCGCTCTCGGAGCGTGCTCTCTTGAAGAGCCGCAGCCGAAATTGTTCCCGGCAACGATTATGTCGCCGTTAGATACATTGGAGGCAAATCCCGCATCTGCATCCTCCATGCAATGCTTTTTTAGGTTATCGTCGTTAGAATCGTTTAAGTACCTTGCAGGTATAATGGCATCGGTATCTATATTGTCTCCGAATTTAAAAACTTTTCCGCTAAATATCATAAATAATCGCTCCTTTTATAAAATTTATATCGATTGATTTATATTTTGCCGGTTTTAATGCTTTCGCCCTGATGCCGCATTTAATATTTAATATTAGGCATTCATACGGACTCTTCGGGACCGGAAATTTTACCGAGTATCGCCGATGCGGCGCAAACTGCTGGATTTGCAAGATAAACTTCGCTCGTAACATCGCCCATTCTTCCTTTAAAGTTCCTGTTGGTGGAAGAAATTGCCCTTTCGCCGTCAGCAAGTATTCCCATATATCCGCCTAGGCAAGGGCCGCAGGTCGGAGTGCTGACTACCGCTCCGGCATCCATAAATATATCTATAAGCCCTTCTTTTTCTGCCGCCCTGTATACTTCCGGCGTCGCAGGAATGACTATAAGCCTCGTGTATTTGGCTATTTTTTTTCCTTTTAAAACCATGGCGGCAATCCTTAAATCCTCTATTCTACCGTTTGTGCACGAACCTATGACGGACTGGTCTATTTTTATATTTTTAGCGGAAGCTTCGTCGATATCTATGCTGTTTTCTGGAAGATGCGGAAAAGCAACCTGCGGTTTTATCGATTCGGCGTTAAAATTTAAAACCCTGTAATATTCCGCGCCTTCGTCGCTTTTATAAAAAGTATACGCCCTGCCCGCTCTTCCTTTAACATAATTTTCCGTAATTTCGTCCGGCTCGAATATACCGCTTTTTGCTCCAGCCTCTATAGCCATGTTCGATATGGTAAATCTATCCGCCATTCCCAGATGTTTAAACGCGCTTCCCGAAAATTCAAGCGCCATATAGTTTGCGCCTTCTACTCCTATTTTCCCTATCAGGTACAGCACTAAATCTTTGCCGGATACCCATTTGCCGGGCTTGCCGTCAAAAACTACTTTTATGGATTCGGGAACTTTTAGCCATAATTCCCCGAATGCAAAGGCGTATGCAAGGTCCGTCGAGCCTACCCCGGTAGCGAAAGCCCCTAATGCGCCGTATGTGCATGTATGCGAATCCGCTCCTACGACGAGGTCTCCGGGCAAAACTATTCCTTTTTCGGGCAAAAGCGCATGTTCGACGCCTGCTTCACCGCATTCAAAATAATATTCGATATCATGCTTTTTTGCAAATTCCCTCAGCATTTTTGCCTGTTTTGCGCTTAAAATATCTTTGTTCGGAACAAAATGGTCAGGAACGAGGGCGATTTTCTTCCTATCGAAAATCCTGTCTATGCCTATAGCTTCAAATTCTTTTATCGCAATAGGAGCGGTAATGTCGTTGCCGAGCGCGATATCCACTTTTGCGTTCACTATATCGCCCGGCGATACCGTATCCAGACCGGTGTGGTTTAATATTATTTTTTCTGTGACGGTTAACTTCCTTTTCACTAAACTTACCTCCGATTATTTAATAAATTTTCGATTAAAACTGATAATTAAACAGAAACTGATATAATATAAAATTTATCAAATCATGAGTCAAACGAATAATATTTATAATTAAAAAGAGTTTTTATCCATGCATAATAAGCATTCGATTTATATTATCGTCCTCCGATATCTGTATTCGCTTATTTTTGCGTGTTAGGGAAATATGCGGCTTACGAATGCATCTCCATGCCGCAAACCGATTTATCGACGCTGTTATTGCGGACGTAAAGTTTATTTAAAGCGTTGACGTAAGCTTTTGCGCTGGCAACCACGATATCGGTATGGGCGCTTCTTCCCGTAATTTGGATTCCGCTGTTTTCTATAGTCACGGAAACGTCGCCTTGCGCCTCCGTCGTTCCCCTTATGGATTTAACTTCGTAAGCTATCGCCTTGGATTTTGAAGCGACAATCTTTTCTATCGCATTTACGGCGGCATCTACTGGGCCGTTTCCGAAAGAAGAATCCTGCCTTAATTCTCCGTCAACCATAATTTTGACCATAGAAAGAGGCGTTACCGTATCGCCGCAGACAACGTTTAAGTATTTAAGTTCATACTTCTCCGCCGGATGAGATTTTGCTATAAGCGAGTCGATATCCTCGTCGTAAATATCTTTTTTTCTATCGGCTAATCCTTTAAATTTTACGAAAGCGGCTTCGATTTCTTCGTCCTTTAATAGATAACCTAAGGATATAATCTTTTCTTTAAATGCATGCATGCCGGAATGCTTGCCGAGAACGAGTTCGTTGGCCTGTCTTCCCACGCGTTCCGGAGTCATAATTTCATACGTGGCTTTTTCTTTTAATACGCCGTCCTGATGAATACCGGCTTCGTGGGAAAAAGCGTTTTTACCCACAATCGCTTTATTTGGCTGTACGGAAATACCCGTTATATGAGTTAAAAGCTGGGACGTCCTATAAAGTTCGGTCGTATTAACGCCGGTAACCGCGTTATATATATCTTTTCTAAGTTCTAAAGCCATGACTATTTCTTCTAGCGCGGCATTCCCGGCCCTCTCTCCTATGCCGTTAATGGTACATTCGACCTGGCCTATCCCGGCAAGTATCGCCGAAAGAGAATTGGCGACGGCGAGTCCTAAATCGTTATGGCAATGGACGCTTAAAGTAATATCGCCTATGCCTTTAACCTTTTCCTTTATTTTTTTTATAAAATCAAAAAATTCGAAAGGGGTTGCGTAGCCCACGGTATCCGGGATATTAACGGAGGTGGCTCCGGCCTCTATAACGCCTTCTATCACCCTGCATAAGAAATTAAAGTCTGACCTGGCGGCATCTTCGGCGGAAAATTCTACTTTTTCGGTTAAAGATTTAGCATACTTTACCATATTTACGGCTTTTTCGTATAATTCGTCGCGGCTCATCCTTAGCTTATATTTCAGGTGTATGTCCGACGTCGCTATAAAAGTGTGTATAACCGGTTTTTCCGCAAATTTAACTGCGGAATACGCCCTGTAAATATCCTTTTCGTTTGCCCTTGCAAGTCCGGCAATCTCTATGCCTTTAATCTCCTGCGCTATCGCCTTTACAGCCTCAAAATCTCCTTCGGAAGCGATGGGAAAACCGGCTTCTATGACATCGACGCCGAGCCTTGCAAGCTGGCGCGCAAGATTTAATTTTTCCTCGATATTCATGCTTGCGCCGGGGGATTGTTCTCCGTCCCTTAAGGTCGTATCGAAAATCTTAATTTTTTTTAATTGTTTGTCGTTCATAAAGCCTCTTGCGCTTCGTTTAGCCTGTTTGCTTATTATTTTTTATCTTAGCACCAACAAAATAAAAATACAATAGAGGGGAAACGAAAGAATACAGAAAGAAAATCGCAAATAGAGATTCTACCGGTTTAATTATTATTATAATCAGGGCTAAAGAAAGCAGGGCAAGTAATTCGAAAGGCCTCCGCTTAAAAATGCTTAAATCTTTCATCGCGAAATAACCTATGTTGCTTATCATAAGAAGGCCGGTAACGACGGTTAAGGCTAGTATGATTTTGCTGAGCAGGGCAATTTTTAAGGAAATTCCCGTAAGAAAAAAAAGGAACGAAACTACGGTCCCCGCGGCGGCGGGAGAAGGAAGTCCGGTAAATTTGTTATACTCTACGGAATTTCGCTGTACGTTAAATCTTGCAAGCCTCAGCGCCGCTCCCAGAAGATAAACGAAAACCGACGCCCATCCAAGCCTTCCGTAAACAATAAGGATAGATTTGAATAATAATATTGAAGGAGCGACTCCGAACGCAATCAAGTCGGAAAGAGAGTCGTATTCTATGCCGAATTTAGAACTTGAATTGGTAAGTCTTGCAACTTTTCCGTCTATTCCATCGAAAAAAATAGAAGCGATTATAAGCCAACCGGCTATTTGGTATCTGCCCTCGATAGAATTAATGATTGAATAAAATCCCGACAGGAGGGAAAGGCTGGTTATCAGATTCGGCAAAAGAAAAATTCCTTTCGTCATGCTGTTTCTATATAAATTTGCCGTGTCTAAACCTGCTTTTATCGGCGGATAAGTTTTTTTCTGTTTATTTAACGTTATCATTTAATAATTGTTATGCTATTTTTCCTAAAACAGTTTTTCCGGAATAGACTTTGTCTTTAAGTTTAACATTAGGTTTAAAACTTAAGGGGAGATAGACGTCCAGTCTCGAACCGAATTTTATCAGGCCGTATCTGTTTCCCGTTCCGACTTCGTCCCCTTCTTTAATTTTGCATACTATTCTTCTTGCGATAAGTCCTGCAATCTGAACAAACGCAATTTTTTCAGACTTTCGGCCGCCCGTGCCTGAAAGAGTCAGAATAACGCCGTTAAACTCGTTTTCCGAAGACGCCTTGTCTAAATTAGCGGAAAAAAACTTTCCCTTATTGTATATGATTTTTTCAACGCGTCCGCTAACGGGAATCCTGTTTATATGCACGTTAAAAAGCGACATAAAAATGCTTATCTTAAGGGCTTCGCCGTTAAGAAATCTTTCGTCCGCAACCTCCTGCAAAAATATAATCCTGCCGTCCGCGGGCGAAACGATTTCGTCCGCGCTTAAGATAGAGTCGGGCTTACGTTCGGGGTCCCTGAAGAAATAAATATTAAAAACAAAAAACAAAAAAAACAAAAAAAATAGCGCTAAAAAAAGATATTTTAAAAGCGGAACCGTCGAATAAACATAGAAAAATAAAAAAACGGCGGAAAAAAAAAGCGCCGCCAATACAAATTTAATTCCTTCTTTTGCAATATATTTCATTCCCGCTATTCTTACGCATTTAATTTTTAATGTTTTATATGTTTATATTAATTTTTGGATTTATCGACGATTTTATTTTTGGTAATCCACGGCATTAAAGACCTTAGCCTCTTGCCCACCCTTTCAAGCTGATGTTCTTCTCCTATTCTCGTAAGGGCGTTAAAGGAAGGTTTATCGGCTTTATTTTCAAGCATCCACTCTGTCGCGAATTTTCCGGTTCTGATTTCTTCAAGAACTTTTTTCATTTCGCATTTAACTTTTTCGTTGATTATTCTTGGCCCTCTGGTTATATCGCCGTATTGGGCGGTATTGCTTATGGAATATCTCATGTTGGAAATGCCGCCTTCGTATATAAGGTCAACTATAAGTTTCATTTCATGTATGCATTCGAAATATGCGCTTTCTTCCTGATATCCGGCTTCGACGAGCGTTTCGAAGCCCGCGGTCATAAGGGCCGCAAGTCCGCCGCAAAGAACCGCCTGCTCGCCAAAAAGGTCGGTTTCGGTTTCTTCTTTGAACGTGGACTCTAAAATACCGGCTTTGCCGCCTCCTATCGCCGCAGCGTACGACAATGCCATATTCTTGGTATTTCCGGAATAATCGTTATATACCGCGATTAAATCCGGAACTCCGCCGCCCTTTTCGAACTCGTGCCTGACGAGATGTCCGGGGCCCTTCGGCGCCGCCATAAAGACGTTTACGTCTTTGGGGGGGACTATTTGCCCGAAATGAATGGAAAAACCGTGGGCAAAGACAAGATATTTGCCGGCTTTTAAACCCGGTTCTATTTCCTGCTTATAAACCGTCCCGTGAATTTCGTCGGGAAGAAGTATCATTATAACATCGGCCTTGGCCGCAGCTTCGCTGACGGGATATACGTCGAAGCCCGCATTCTTAGCTTTCGCAAAAGAGCCGCCTTCCGGCCTTAGGCCTATAATGACTTTAACGCCGGAATCTTTTAAGTTTAAGGCATGGGCATGCCCCTGAGAGCCGTAGCCTATAATTGCTACGGTTTTGGATTGGATGAGTTTTAAATCCGCGTCTTTTTCGTAAAAAATGTTCATTAAATCCTCCTGACAAAATTATTTATTAGCTTGACTTTCTTGTCCTCTGTATTGCTATTATTCCCGTCTTGACTATATCTTTCATGCCTAACGGCCTTAAAATATCTATTAGCGATTCTATCTTTTTTTCCGAACCGGTAACCTCGAGCGTATATGAATTTCTTGATACGTCTATAATGCGGCCGCCGAATATGTCTTTTATCCTGAATATATCGCCCTTGGTCGTTTCGTCCGCGTTTACTTTTATTAAAACGGTCTGCCTGACTACCGAATCTTCATCAGACAACTCCTGCACTTTTATTACGTTGACGAGCCTGTTCAGCTGTTTTGTAATCTGTTCTAAAATCTGCGTATCGCCCGATGTGGCGATTATCATTTTTGATTCGTTTTTTTCGAGCGTTTTTGCGACGCAAATGCTGTCTATGTTGAATCCTCTAGCCGAAAAAAGCCCGGCAACCCTGGTAAGCACTCCCGCTTCATTTTCTACGAGAATGGAAAGAATGTGGGTTTTCTCCATAATAATTTAATCCTGTTAAATATTATAATCTTGGCTTATACCAATAACATCCCCGTAATAGGAGAACCGGGGGCTACCATTGGATAAACCCCCTCTTCTTTGTCCACTACGAAATCCATTATAACCGGCTTATTTATAGATAACGCCTCTTCTATTACGGGGCCCACTTCATCAGGGGTATTTGCCCTTAAGCCTACGGCGCCGTAAGCTTCGGCAAGCTTAACGAAATCGGGATTAACGTTCATTTCAGAGAACGAGTATCTTTTATTGTAAAATAATTCCTGCCACTGCCTAATCATGCCAAGAAAATTATTGTTTATTATCGCAATCTTAACAGGCAGATTATATTGAACGGCGGTAGCCAGCTCCTGAATATTCATCTGTATGCTGCCGTCTCCGGCGATATCGAAAACCGTTTTGTCGGGGCAGGCTATCTGGGCGCCGATTGCCGCCGGAAATCCATAGCCCATGGTGCCGAGTCCGCCCGAAGTCAAAATAGTCCTTGGGTCTTTAAATTTATAAAACTGCGCAGTCCACATCTGGCTTTGGCCTACTTCAGTCGCTATTATAGCATCTCCTCCGGTAAGTTCGTTTATTTTTTCTATTACGTATTGCGGTTTTATTATGTCATTCATTTTATATAAAAGAGGGTGTTCGTATTTCCATGCGTTTATTTCTTCGAGCCAGCTTAGCCTGTCGTAACGGTTTGACGAAATTTCTTCGTTTTTATTGTTTAAAATTTCGAGAAGGCTGTTTAAAACAGATTTTACGTCGCCTACTACCGGGATTTCTATTTTTACGTTTTTTCCTATGGAAGAAGGGTCTATGTCTATGTGGGCGAATTTTGCTTTTTTGCCGAATTCTTCTACTTTGCCGGTGACCCTGTCGTCAAATCTTGCTCCTACGGCAACGATAAAATCGGCATTAGATATCGCCATATTTGCCGCATAAGTACCGTGCATTCCTAGCATCCCGAAAAACAGCGAATGTTCGGAAGGAAAGCCGCCGAGCCCCATAAGCGTGGACGTAACAGGCAAATCAAGCAATTCGGCCAATTCTTTAAGTTCGCCGGAGGCGTTTGAACTGATGACTCCTCCGCCTATATAAAGCAAGGGTCTTTTTGAGGCCAATATTCCGGCGGCAAGTTTTGAAATCTGCACCCGATGGCCGAAATACGTAGGGCTGTATCCTCTTAATTCGACAGTTTCGGGATAGTCAAATTCATAGACGCTTGAGGTGATATCCTTGGGAATATCTATAAGTACCGGTCCGGGCCTTCCCGTAGAAGCGATATAAAACGCTTCTTTAATTGTTCTTGCAAGGTCTTTTATATCTTTAACCAGATAATTATGCTTTGTGCACGGTCTTGTTATGCCTACCGTGTCGGCTTCCTGAAACGCGTCGTTCCCTATTAAATTTGTGGTAACCTGCCCAGTAAGGATAACCATCGGAACGGAATCCATATTTGCCGTAGCAATTCCGGTTATCGTATTGGTAGCGCCGGGACCGGACGTTACGAGAACCACGCCGACCTTTCCCGACGCTCTTGCGTAACCGTCGGCGGCGTGCGCCGCGCCCTGTTCGTGCCTGACGAGAATATGCTTTATTTTATCTTTATAATTTAAAAGTTCGTCGTAAATATTTAAAACCGCGCCTCCGGGATAACCGAAGATGGTATCCACGCCCTCTCTGACAAGGCTTTCCAAGATAATTTTCGAACCGGTCATTAAATTTTTTTTTGGATTATGCTCCATTTTAAATCCTTTGTTTCTTTGGGTTATATTTATTATATGAGCGCGGATGCCAAAATTTTTATTTCTCCGTTATCATATTTTTATTTCCTTATGTTTCTATTGACGATTGCCCCTTCATCGGCAGACGAAACCATCTCGGCATATCTTGAAAGATAGCCGTGGCTTATTTTTTTTGGTTTTTTAGATATTAATAGCTTTCTTTTGCCAAGTTCTTCATCGGGAACAAGAATATTTAATTTTCTGCCCGGTATGTCGATTTCTATTTTATCTCCGTCTTTAACGAGAGCTATGGGGCCGCCTTCCTGCGCCTCCGGCGAAATATGTCCGATGCAAGGGCCGCGGGTTCCGCCTGAAAAACGCCCGTCGGTGATAAGAGCGACCTTATCTCCGAGACCCATGCCCACTATCTGCGATGTAGGCGCAAGCATTTCTCTCATCCCCGGCCCTCCTTTAGGCCCTTCGTATCTTATGACGACGACGTCTCCTTCTTTAATTCTGCCCTTGGAAATATTTTCCATTGCGGATTCTTCGCTGTCGAAAGTAACCGCGTTTCCGGTAAATTTCATCATCGACGGAGCGACTCCGCTTGATTTGATTATCGCTCCGTTAGGGGCGAGATTGCCGAAAAGCACGGCGATTCCCCCTTCTTTGCGATAAGGGTCGTCAATTTTCCTGATTACTTCATTGTTGACGTAATTGACGTTGGAAATTATTTCGCCGATAGATTCGCCGCTAACCGTAAGCGGCTTAACATTTATGACCGTTCTTAACTCATAAAGCAGCGAAGGTATTCCGCCGGCAAAATCCAGGTCTTCTAGGAAATACTCCCCCGCAGGCCTTAAATTGGTAAGCTGCGGCGTCCTTTTTGAAATATCGTCAAATATTTTTAAATCTAATTTTATACCGGCTTCGTTTGCAATCGCAAGTAAATGCAATACGGAATTGGACGAACCCCCTAATGCCATATCGACCGCTATGGCATTTTTAAAGGCATCGATAGTGGCTATATCCCGGGGCAGCACTCCTTCTTTAACAAGCTCGACTATTCTGCTTCCGCTTTCAAAAGCTATCCGCTTCTTTATAGCCGAACCGGCAAGCGCTGTTCCGGCTCCCGGCATAGACATGCCCATAACTTCGGTAAGGCATGCCATAGTATTTGCGGTATATAAGCCCTGACAAGAACCTTGCCCGGGACAAGCGCACATTTCCAACTCGCTAAGTTCTTTTTCCGTTATTTCGCTTATTCTGTATTTTGCGACCGCTTCAAACGTATCTCTTACAAATGAAAGTCTTTTCCCGTGATAGTGGCCGGAAAGCATAGGGCCTGCCGTAACCACGATAGACGGTATGTTGAGCCGCAAAGAAGCCATTAGCATGCCGGGGGTGATTTTATCGCAATTTGTTAAAAGAATAAGGCCGTCTAGACAATGCGCTTCGGCTATGGTTTCAATAATATCGGCGATAAGTTCGCGGGACGGAAGGGAATAATGCATGCCGATATGCCCCATCGCAATTCCGTCGCAAATTCCGGGAATACCGAAAACGAAAGGATGCCCTCCGTTGCTGTACACGCCGTTTTCCGCCGCCCTTTCCAAGTCCCTTATGCCGACGTGCCCCGGAATTAAATCGGTAAAGCTCGACGCAATTCCTATAAAAGGTTTCTTCATTTCGCTTTTGGCTAATCCGGAAGCATAGAGCAGCGACCTGTGGGGCGTTCTGTCCACGCCATCTTTTATATTGCCGCTTTTCATAAATTTTATTCCTTTTAATTTAAATTTTAATTAAATTTTTTAACCTGCTATCCTTTTTTTTATTATTTTTTTCATAATATCGTTTCCGTTAAGCTTTTTTAGCTTAAGTTCTTTTATGGCTTTTTGCTCTTCCGGAGTCAAAAAAGGCTTAGTGCTGTATTTGTTTAATAATTTTTCTATTTCTTTATGCTCGTCGAATATCTTTTTGAAACTTTCGTCCGTAGCGATAAGTAAATCCGCCATCTTTTTTTCGGCTTCGTCTAAAAATTGCATTATCAGACCCCCTTGAGGCAATATAATGAAAATAGTATTATATTGATTAAATTAGATATTTTTTATTTTAAAACGGCCCCGCTCCGTAAACATAATATGGGGAAAGTTCTTCCGTGTATTTTAATCCTTTGTCCGCTTTATTCTCCGCGGCATATATAGACGCAAAACGCGTCGTTTCTTTTAAATCAAAAGGCGTTAACGGATAGGCGCTTTCAAATTCGGCTTTAAAATTATCGTAATCGTCCATTTTATTATATCCGTAAACCAAAGCCGGCTTCTTCGGCATATCGCCGGCAAGAGACTTAATCTCGTTTAAATTTAAAAGGTCCGCCTTAAGATGCGGAATTATATTTCCATTTTCGACGGTATATTCCGATACGTAATAGTTATCTTTTATTCCTTTTTTCGCGGCTATGATATATTCGTAATTTTCGCCGTTTTTGGCAAGAGAATACGCGCAGGCGAATAAGCTTCCTATGCCTGCGATATTTATTCCTAAAACGTAAGACAACGTTTTTGCTATGGTCAATGAAACCCTGATTCCGGTGTAAGAACCGGGGCCTAAAATAACGGCTATTCCGGTTAAATCTTTTAGCTTGATATCCGTTTTCCGCATCGCTTCGTCTAATTGCCTAAATATTAATACAGAATGTTTTTCATGAAAATCCGAAACGGATTCGTAAATCTTACCGGAATTATCGTCCGTTATTAATACGTTTGAATACCCGTTTGAACTGTCGATGGATAATAAAGGCATACCCTATGTTTTTATAGCCCTGATTATATCGTTGTATGAAACAAACAGCATTAGCAGTATCAAAATCGCAAAGCCGATTTTAGCCGCCGTTTCCTGAAATTTAACGCTTAAAGGACTTCTTTTGAGCATTTCTATAACGGAAAATAATAGATGCCCCCCGTCTAAAGCGGGAATAGGAAATAGATTTACGAGCCCGATATTTACGCTTATAAACGCTACGAAATAAAAAAAATCGGAAACTCCGAGACCGGCCGCTCTTCCAGAAAGCTGGGCTATCATTATGGGACCGCCGAGATCGCTTGCAGGAAGTTTGCCGGCTATAAGATAAAACAGGCTGACGATGGTTATGTAGATTATAAACCAGATTTCCTTAAGGGAGGAGATAAAAGAATTCCATAAACTGCCGTATTTGTAAAAAATAGCTTTATTGGAAGGGGTTATCCCGATGACGTATCTTTTGGTTTTTTGCCTTAAAATATTTAAGCCTTCTGTCGGCTCGGGCTTTAGTTTTACCGTCCTGTATCCGTTATTTTCTTTAACTACCAAAGTTAAAGTATGTCTGCCTAATTTTTCTATATATCTGGATAAGCCCGCCCACGAATTAACCTTTATTCCGTTAACGCTTGTAACGACGTCGCCTTTTTTAAGCCCCGCCTTCATTGCGGGAAGCCCTTTCATCAGGCCGCCTATCACAGGTTTCAAGACGGGCCTTCCGGTCATAAATATTACGGTGAATATTACCGCCGCAATGATAAAATTAAAAGCGGGGCCGAAGAATATTATCAGAAATTTTTTATATGGGGGCAATTTGCCGTAAGAACGTTTTTCGTCTTCGGGAGGCAGTTCTTCCGAGGGGTCTTCTCCAAGCAGTTTAACGTATCCCCCCAGAGGAAGGGCGGAGATTATATATTCGGTTTCCCCTATCTTTTTGCCGTACACTTTAGGGCCGAATCCTAAGGAAAACTTTTCGACTTTAACGCCCATTTTTTTTGCGACTATAAAATGTCCGAACTCGTGTATCAGAACAATAATGCTTATGACTATAAGAAAAGCTATTATGTCGTAAAAAATTCCGTTTATGACCATATATTTTTAATTTAATTTTAAATTTTTATATAATTTTTGCCGATTAATATATATGATATTATATTTTTTTTTATCTAAAAGTGCAATTGTTTTTTAGTTTCTCAACGATATCCCGAAAACTGCGTTAAGTTCTTTTAACAGTTCGTCCCTTAATAAATTTACCTCTTCCATGGTCAGCGTCCTGTCTTCGGCTATCATATCGTATCTTATAAGAAAGGAAATTTTGCCTTCTTCTATCTGCCTGCCTCTGTAAACGTCGGCTAATCTTACGTTTTTTATCAATCCGGAAAACCCCTTTATAAATTTTTCTATGCTGGCGTATGCGATGCCGGAATCTGCGACGATGGAAATATCCTGCTCTATCTCGGGGTATTTATTCGGAGGGATAAACGATTTCCTTAGAGATATAAAATCTTTAATGAAATCCAAATCTAATTCAAATATGAAAACTTTGCTTTCAATCTTAAATTCTTCAAGTATTTCTCTTCTTATTTCCCCGAAAATACCGGCTTTATTTTTTCCGACGGAAATCTCCATGGAAGCGTTTGAATTAAATAACGGGTCGTCTTCCGTCCTGGAATAAACAAATTTTTTTATGCCCGATTCTTTAAGCAAAAACTCTACTACTCCTTTTCCGCGATAAAATTCCGGCTCCTGCCTGTCGGATTTAATTCCGGAGCAAACCGCCCCGCATAAAAGATTTGTTTCGGCAACCGAGGAATCGTCCGCCGCTCCATTCCTATAAATTTTTCCCGCTTCGAATATTTTAATGTTTTTATATTTTTTCGAATTTTGATACACGGCTTTTAGAATATCCGGAATTATGCTTACCCTGAAAAACGCATAATCGGCGGAAATAGGATTCCTAAGCTCCAGAACGCCGTTTTTCCCTGCGTTTGAAATTTTTATTTCTTTTTCTCCCGTAAGCGAAGGAGAAATTATTTCCGTAAACCCTTTGCATCTCAGCAGATTCTTGAAGAGCCTGGAAGCTTCGAAATTTTGGTTTTTTTGGGGAGGGGTTAAAATACCGGCCGGCATTGAAGATTTAATCTTGTCGTATCCGTAAATCCTGAATACGTCTTCGTAAATATTAACGCTTTCCGTTATGTCGCTCCTGAAATAAGGCGGCGTTGCGAAAATAACTTCTTTATCCGTTCCGCTTTTTGAAATTTCCGGCGAAATTTCGTATCCTAATTTAGACAGGAAGACCGACGTTTTGTCTTTTACCGCTTCGTCGCCCAGAAAATCGCATAATTCTGCCGTTTTAATTTCGTAAATTTGTGGTTTTTCACGCTCTTTCAGGTCGAAAGCGTAACAGGAAATTTTAAAGCCGCCGCCGCAATATTTGTTAAGGAGATAAAGAAATCTTTTAATTCCTAATATGCTTAAGAGCGGGCTCAGTCCTTTTTCGAACCTCGTGGAGGCATCGGTTCTTAACGAAAGCGCTCTTGACGTCCGCCTTATATTGGACATGTTAAAATTTGCCGCTTCTACGATAATATCCGTAGTGTTTTCGTCTATTTCGCTGTTTTCGCCCCCCATTATTCCCGCAAGGGCAACGATTTTATCGTCCGCGGCTATTACGATATCGTCTTTCGTCAATTCCCTCTTTTTTCCGTCTAAAGTAACCACGGTTTCGCCGTCGTCCGCAAGCCTTGCGTATATGGCTTTGCCGCCCAATTTAGAAGCGTCGAAGGCATGGAGCGGCTGAGAGGTTTCCGTCATAACGATATTGGTTAAATCTACGACATTGTTTATCGGCCTTATCTGCGCCTTTATAAGCTTATTTTTTATATCCATATTCGATTCTTTAATTTGGACGCCGGAAATCTTAACCGCTATATATGCCGGAATTAAATCCGTATTTTGTACTTTTACCGTTAATTCTTCTTCATTGGAAGAATAATTTCTGCCCGGTACGAACTCGATATCATTGTAAACTTCAGGCTGGATGACGTCTTTGCCGAGTATCGCGGCCGTTTCGTACGCAAACCCCAGAATGCCGAATAAATCCGGCCTGTTAGGCTCTAAATCGAATTCTAAAACGGTATCGTTAAGTTCGAAAATATCGTAAGCCGTTCTGCCTATTTTTTCATCGGGGAATTTTATAATGGAAGATGCGTTCAGCTGAAGCCCTAAGTCCTTTTCCGAGCAAAACGCCGCCTCCGAAACTATGCCGAAGATTGCTTTATCCCTGATTTTTATTCCGTTTTCGAATACCGTTCCTTTTGTAGCTATTAGCGGCTTTTCGCCTACTTTTATATCAAGTCCTTCCTTTGTAAAAACTATTCTTTTCGTTCCGACGGTCTCGCCGCCGTAAACTTCCGCGATGCCAAATTTATCGCTTGCCGGATGCGCATTTATGCTTTTAATTTCTCCGACGACGACATTTTCGAAAGATTTTTTTTGCGAATAATAGCGGAAAACCTTTTCCACCTCCATAGTCCTATTATTTAAAAGGTTTGCTACCTTTTCTCCTTCCGTATTAAAACCGACAAATTCTTTGAGCCAATTTAAACTAACTTTCAATTTTGCGGTCCTCCTTTTATTTTTATAAAAAAATCAATTCAAATCGAATCGAATCGGAGCAATTAAATCAGTTTAAATCGAATAATAGAGGCTGGACGGACAATAAAGCCTCTTCCTCGGATTTTTCTCCGTAAATTTCATCGTAAACAATCCTTAGTTCATCAATGACCCCGAATAAATCGAAAGAAAAATCATTATTTAATTTTAATCCGGCAACGCCGATATTGCCGAAAAGGGATTTTAAGCCGAGATTATCTTTTGAATCCATTAATTCTTTATTGTATTCGGGAACGAATACCGGCCTTTTTTGCCTTAGGGAAAAGTTGCATGTTTTCATAGTTCCGCTTTTTAAAGGCGAAGACATTGCAAACGTGCAAAGTCCGGTGCCGGACTGAAGCCTGTCTCTTGCGACTAAATTTTTAGACCCGATTTTTTCGTGCAGGGGCAGTTCGGAAACTATCGCCCCGTTATTTTCTAAAATTTCCTCATAAATATCTGCGTTCTCCGGCGGATACACCGGCTCTAACAAACCGGAGCCGAGATACGCTATGGTGTAGCCGTTTTTTTTTAACGCCGATTTATGGGCGGCGGCGTCTATGCCGGCGGCAAGTCCGCTTATTATCGAAAAACCCGACAGGCATAGCTGTCCGGTAAGTTCTTGCGTAAGCTTTATGGCATAATCCGGCGGCATCCTTTGTCCCGCTATCGCTACCGCAAATTTTAAATTTTCTTTTAATTTGCCTTTATAGTACAAAACCAAGGGTTTATTTTTTATGAATTTCAGGTTGGAAGGGTAGAGCGACGAATTGTATGTTATAATCTTAATGCCGTTTTTAGAAGCCTCCTCTATTTCTTTTATCGCATCGAAAAACGCGGTCCTCACGATTCTTGGATTAATTAAAATTTTTACGTATTCTATTTTTAAACCTGCCCGAATAAAATCCGGCTTCTTTGCGTTAAAAATTTCGCACGGATTTCCAAACGCGTTTATTAACGAAAATATATGACGGTTTTGAAGCCCTTTTATTTTTTTTAACGCGAGGGTGCAAATTAAATCATCCATAGGAATCCTCTTTTATAAGTATTTACCGCCGCCGGCCGTTTTCCCGAGAAACAGGCCTATAACGGAATTTGCGCCTCTTTTCAATAAAGCTTCTTTAATATAACCGAACGTTGCTCCAGTAGTAATAATTTCGTCGAAAATTATAATATTTTTTGATTCGAAATTGCCTCTATCCTTAAAAGAAATATATTTTAAATCGTCTTTCTTTGCCCTAATGCCGTCGATATGACCCGGCCTATGGCCTTTACTGCATACTATGGCCCCGTCTAAAGTGCCTATTAATCCAAATGCGGAAAGAAATAAGCAGACGGCGCCGTTGGGATAAACGTCTAAATAGGAATTGCTGGGCGGAACGGGAAGAATTAAATCATACAAATAAAAATAATCGTATATAATATTACTTAACAGTCTCGTAAAAAACGATATCGTTTGCCTGTCGCCTTTTTTATATTTTAATATCATTTCCGAATATTTCATGAACTCGGAGGATTTTTCGCCTTTTTTATTTTTTGGCATATAATCCGTAATGTAAAAATATTCTCCGTTTTTTCCGATATTTATATTATATTTTAAAGCCATTATTTAAATATTAGGTTATAAAAATAAATTATTTTATATTATGATAAATCTTTATCTTAAAAATTTCAATTTCAATCTATCGAATTTTATAGGGGCAATATTTTTTTACGAAAACGACGGAAAAGATTTAATAAAATTACTGAAGGAATCGAACATCGGCTGCAGGGAATACGCGTTTGCGGATTTTAAGCCTTATTTTAATATTAGAGGCGGAATAGCAGCGGGGCCGCTCGGGTTTCCATTTGAAGGCATAAGCGGTTTTTTGCGATGCAAAGCTTTCATCTTAAAAGATTTGTCGATAAACGGACTCGAAGACGCCGTTTTGTTTAACGCCGTATGCGATTACGTTTTGAATAACGGGATAATCTTTTACCTGAAGGCGGCAAATAAGTTTGCCGCGGAAGATATATTTTCTTTATACGGCAATTTACGCAAAGATTTTCGCGAAAGCCAGATTGCAGACATTTACGGCCTCCGGTTAAATCTTTTGGCCGCGACGAGATTAATTAAAGATTACGGAGATAACGGCTACACCTCCTCTTTAGCCTATTTGGTAAAAAAGATATCTTCGCTTGGATTTTGCCCTAAACAAAGCGCATCGAACGACAGAGGCAAATCCGGCGTTTACTTTTACGACGAAAAAAATTTTGAAATTTGCATTAAGATAAATCCTTTTCAAAAAATTATACGTCCGGAATCCGAATCGATATCGAAAGACGGGCTGACCCTTAACGCATCGTTATCGCAAATTTACTTTTATCCTGACGAGTTGATAAAAAAAATTAAAATATTTGCTTCTATCGGCCGCGGTATGCGCTGCCGGATTAACGGCAAAAATAAAAGAACCGGAAAACCGCCGCACTGCTATGACGGCTTGAGCGGCATTCAGGCCGCCGCGCTAAAGGAGCTGGACTCTCCCCATCTTGTTATCGCCGGAGCGGGGTCGGGAAAAACAAAATTAATAGTAAATAAATTTTTATACCTTTTAAATTTTATCCCTTTCGGGTCGATATTAGTCCTAACGTTTACCAATAACGCGGTTAACGAAATTAAAAACAGGATTTTCGCCGAATTTAAAAATAAAGGAATTAATAACGGCTCCGCCGAAGATAAGATTTTAAATATTTCTACTTACCACGGTTTTTTCTTTTCCCTTATAAAAGAATTTTATAAAGAGCTGGGCTTCGAATCGATTCCGTCAATTAAAGAAAATAAGGATATTTCTTGCAATAGCGGGGATAAAAAATTTATATCTTTAAACGATTTAATACCGCATGTTTTGACCCTTTTTAACAATAACGCGATTGTTTACGATATAGCCAGAAGATACAGATATATTCTCGTAGACGAGTATCAGGACCTCGATTTTTTAAGCGACTGTATTATTAAAAAATTAGATTGCGGAAGAGGCAATATTATATATGCCGGCGACGACGACCAATCGATATACCGCTTTAACGGAGGGGATTTTTTCAATATACTTTTCTTCGATTTGTTCTATCCGTCAGGAAAAATTTTTATTTTTCAGAATAATTACAGGTCACATTATAAAATAATCGATTTCTGCAATTCAATTCTAAATAAAATTAACTTCCGGTATCCTAAGAAATTGACGTCTGAAAAAACCGGCGAGGAAAGAACTGCGCAGACCGGTCAAAGCAACCCCCTTAATTTTCTTGGATTTAAAAATAAAAATTCGGAGGAAAACTTTATCGCAGAAGGTTTCAAAGGATTTATTTCCCGGGGAAAATCGGCCGCCATTTTAGTCAGGACAAAAAAAGAGGCAAATTATTTTAAAGAGGTCATAGAAAAATTTTATGCCGATTCATTTATTTGCAACGATAAAGCATTTATAGGAACTATCCATCAGAGCAAAGGGCTGGAATTCGATGCGGTATTTATAGCAAACGTAACGCAGGGAAATATTCCCCATTTAAAAAGTATGCAATCCGATGCCGCCGGCGAATTAAAGTTCTTAAGGCATCCGTTCGTTAAACTTTTAGATAAAGAGGTTAAATTAAAAACATTATACGACGACGAAGTAAAACTTTTTTATGTCGCCGTTTCAAGAGCTAAAGAAAAAGTTTTCATCTCCTATTCGGGAAAAAAATCCGATTTTTTGATACGGTAAGGAATAAAAAAAATAAAAAATAGGAAACGGGGCGGCAGGGCGAATACCGGGGCGGTTAGTCTAACTGTGGAATGGCGGAAGAGAGCGGCATGCCTGCGGCATTAAGAAGCGGGGCGGTTAAAATTGGTTCAATATGTCGAGTTCGCCCTGATAAAGCAATCTAAGGTCGTTAATATTGTATTTTAACATAACAATCCTGTCGAACCCCATTCCGAATGCAAATCCCCTAAACTTTAGAGGGTCTATTCCGGCATACTTAAAAACGTTGGGGTGAACCATTCCGCAGGGAATAACCTCTATCCATCCGGTATTTTTGCAAACGCCGCATCCTCTGCCGCCGCAAAAAACGCACTCGATATCGAGGTCTAAGCCCGGTTCGACGAACGGATAGAATGCGGGCCTGAAACGGGTCTTCTTGGCGCCGAGAAGATGCTTTACCGTCTCTTCGAGTATCCCCTTTAAATCCGTCAGCCTGACATTTTTATCCACAAACAGTCCTTCCATTTGATTAAACATAAACAGGTGCGTAGCATCGACTGCTTCATATCTGTAACATCTTCCCGGAGCGATAATCCTGAACGGGGGAGATTTTTTTTCGAGCGTTCTGACCTGAACGCTAGAGGTATGCGTTCTGGGAACTAACCCGTTAAGCAGATAAAACGTATCCCAGACGTCTCTTGCCGGATGATTTGCCGGAATATTAAGCGCATCGAAATTGTAGTAGGTCGTTTCTATTTCCGGGCCTTCCGCGATTTCAAAACCCATGGAAGAAAAAAAATCTACGGCCTCTTCCAGGACTGCGGTGATAGGGTGTTTATGCGGCCTTTCCATGTAGTCGCCGGGAATCGTTAAATCAATTTTATATTTATCTAAAAAATTTTGCCGTTCTATCGCCTCGATTTCGTTTTTTTTATTTTTGTAAACGGCTTCGATTTTATTTTTAACTTCGTTTGATTTAGAACCGATAATTTTCTTTTCTTCGGCCGAATAAGAGCCGATGTTATGCAAGATAGCCGACAGCCTGCCTTTTTTACCGGAAACCGCCCTGAACCTGTCGTCTAATTCGTTCCGGCTTTTTGCGGAATTTAATAAACTACCGGCCTCTTCAAGAATTTTATCGATTTCGTTTAAGATTTCCATATCATTTTCTATAACGTTATATATCATTAAGCTTTTATAAATCAATTTTAAAACTTTAATTCATGCAGACTGTATTCTATGAACATTTATTTTATGAATCTGGTGCCGAGGGCCGGAATCGAACCGGCACGGAACTAAGTTCCGAGGGATTTTAAGTCCCTTGCGTCTACCACTTCCGCCACCCCGGCAAATTAGGCTATAAAAATGCGGCGATTAAACGAATATATGAAATTATTATAAAAACAATAAGATTTATAAACTAAATGAATATCGCAAAGCTTACCATATGCCTGTTTCTAAATATTTATCTATGGCGGCGGCGGATCTTTTGCCCGCTCCCATAGCAAGTATTACCGTCGCGGCTCCCGTTACTATGTCGCCTCCGGCAAAAACCCCTTTTTTGGTGGTTTTTCCGGTATTTTCATCTACGATTATATGCCCCCATTTATTTAAATGCATGCCCGGGGTAGTGGACGGGACTATTGGATTCGCGTTGGTGCCTATCGCGATGACGGCGGCGTCGATATTGGTGATAAACTCCGAGCCCGCCACCGGAATAGGCCTGCGCCTGCCGCTTTCGTCGGGTTCCCCGAGTTCCATCCGCTGGCATTCGACGGCGGAAACATTATGGTTTTCGTCCCCTATAAATTTAACCGGATTTATTAAAAACTCGAACTTGATTCCTTCCTGTTCGGCATGATGCACTTCTTCGAGCCTTGCGGTCATTTCTTTCCTGGACCTTCTGTAAAAAATTCTCGCATCGTCGTATCCAAGCCTTAACCCCGTTCTTACGGCGTCCATGGCGGTATTACCCGCCCCGAATACTACAAGCGTTCTGCCGCATTTAATAGGCGTATCGTACTCCGACCGGTTATATGCGCGCATTAAATTTACGCGCGTAAGAAACTCGTTTGCCGAATACACCCCGTTAAGTTCTTCTCCGGGAATATTAAGAAATTTGGGCGTTCCCGCACCGGTTCCTATAAAAACCGCGCCGTAGCCTCTTTCGTTTAAAAGTTCGTCCACGGTAAGAGTTTTCCCTATAACGGCATTAGTAAATATTTCAACGCCCATGTCCTCGAGAACCTTAAGCTCTCTTGAAAGAATCGCCTTCGGAAGCCTGAATTCCGGAATTCCGTACATTAAAACCCCGCCGATTTCATGGAGGGCTTCAAATATCGATACGGAATAACCCATTTTGCATAAATCTCCCGCAACCGTTAAACCTGCCGGGCCGCCTCCTACTACGGCTATTTTTTTGCCTTTTCTGCTTCCCGCTTCTATGCGGCCGTCCCCGTATTTAGCTTCGTAATCGGCGACAAATCTTTCCAGATTACCGATTGCAACGGACGGAGTATCCTTTCTTTTACCGATTGTGCAAACCTTTTCGCACTGGTCCTCCTGAGGGCAGACCCTTCCGCAGATAGCAGGCAAAGAATTATTTTCTTTAATTTTTTTTGCCGCTCCCAAAAAATCCCCTTCTTCTACAAGTCTGACGAACGCGGGAATATCTATGTTGACGGGGCAACCTTCAATGCAATACGGCCTTTTGCATTGAATACATCTTTTTGCCTCATCCATAGCCTCTTCGGGAGAATATCCGTACGGCACCTCTTTAAAATTACGCTTCCTCTCCTCCGGGGACTGGGATTGCATTTCGTGCCTTTTAATTTTAAGCCTTTCTTTTGAGCCTAAAGGATTCTGCTCATCCGTGTTTAAACTTTTATTCATAATAGCTGTCCCGTAATATTCATATATGATTATTTAAAATTAAAATTCAAACATTATGGTGTTGTTTCATATGACATTCGTAAGAAGCTTTTTCTTCGTCTTTGTAAAATTTGAGCCTGTTCATAAGATTATCGAAATCGACAAGATGGCCGTCGAAATCCGGTCCGTCGACGCAGGCGAATTTTGTCTTCTTATCCACAAGAACCCTGCAAGCGCCGCACATGCCGGTTCCGTCTATCATAATGGGATTTAAACTCACTAAAGTTTTTATGGACCTTTCCCTTGTAAGGTCGCTGACCGCCTTCATCATAATAACCGGTCCTATTGCGACGACTCTGTCTATATGTATATTTTTCTCGTAAATAAGATGCCTTAAAACGTCGGTAACGATACCCTTGGTCCCGTAGCTTCCGTCGTTCGTTGCGATAAGAATTTCGCTGCTCGCGGACCTCATCTCGTCTTCCATTAATAAAAGCTCTTTGCTCCTTGCTCCTATTATAGAAATAACATGATTTCCGGATTCTTTCAAAGCTCTGGCTATCGGATAAATTGCCGCAATTCCGAACCCTCCGCCAATGCAGGCTACTGTTCCGAATTTTTCAGTTTCGGACGGAACCCCAAGCGGTCCGACGACATCCGCTAAACTGTCCCCGACGTTTAATTCGCTGAGCATATGGGTTGTTTTCCCGAGGGTTTGGACTAATATGGTAACCGTTCCGTTTTTTTTGTCCGTATCGGCGATTGTAATCGGCACTCTTTCCCCGTTTTTATTTACCCTTAAAATTATAAACTGCCCCGGCAAAGCCTTAAAAGCGACGTCGGGAACGGATATGCAGTATAAATTTATCCCTTCTCCAAGACTTTTCTTGCTTATTATTTCATACATGGTTAATTAATTCCTCGTTAAAATATAATATATAAAGATGGAGGCGGCACCCGGATTTGAACCGGGGCATAGAGGTTTTGCAGACCTCTGCCTTACCGCTTGGCTATGCCGCCGGATTATTTTTACCGACAAATTTTATTATAACACTTTTTTTCTTGTTTTTTAAATAAAAAAATAAATTATGAAGATTTTTATCGCCTATTTATTATTTATATAAAAGAAGGCTCTTGGCCGGTATTCCGTCATTTATTCGCCTGCGGTATTCTTTAAATTTTTTTAAATTTATTCCGACGAGTTTTGCATATACGGAAAACGTGCCTACCCTGTTAAATACGGTTTTAATTAAGGCGACCCCGCCGTTAAAAGATTTAAGGCTAAAGAGGCTGCTTTTTTCTATTCCGCTTTTAGAAATTAATACCAGTTTGACTTTTCCATTAATTTTATCTAAATCGCTTATTACGTTTCCATATTTATCCACGCCTATAATTTTAATAATAAAAGGCTCGCCTGCGGAAACCTTTGCGATATTTATAGATATAAGAAATCTTTTAAAATAAGACGAACCTATATCTATGTTCTTGCTGATAAAAACGTGGGTTCTTCCATCGTAATCGACTTCGAAATTTAGCCTTCCAAGACCTGCCCTATCCGAAATAAAACTAAATTTGCCTGAACCGTCTTTAATGTAGCTTACCGGTACTATTCTGGGATGAATTTTAAAATTATCGCCGGTAAGATAGACTTTTATATTTCCGTTAGGCCTGGGTATAAAACTGACCGGATTTCCGTATTGGTCGGCGGCATAAACCTTTACGGCAAAAGGCTCGCCTGCGACGACTTTCGCGGGTGCGACTATTTTTAAATCATGAAACGGGGCCGCCTTTATATATATATCCGAACTTGTATTCCGAATGCCTTCGAAAGAAGCGGAGACGTTAATATTTCCAGCTTTTTTATACGATAAATCAAAATTAACCGCCCCGTTTTTAAATTCCGACGCGGGAATGCTTAACCGTTCGGCATTATTTATGCCGCCTATGTCTATGCCGATGTTTAACCCTTCGTATTGATTGGAAAAATTAGTTATAATATTGCCGTAATCGTCTAAGGCGACTATTCTTACGTTAAATTTACTTCCGGCGGCAACTTTTTCTGGAACGTTTATCCTGAAATTATTTAATTTTCCCGGCATTATTGTAATCGTGGTAAAAGCGTAGCTGCTCCTCAGGCATAATGGAATCAGCATTAAAAACAAAGCTGCCCAATAAATTAAAATCTGCCTTAAACTTAGATTCATAATTAGATTCCCCGCTCAAAAAAAATAATATATATAAATAGTATATATAATAGGTGTAAAATTATATTAAATATTTATCGTCTATTTTTTGAGATATTTAAATAATATTTAATATTAACGTTAGAAGGATTAAGCTTTAATGCCTGCTTAAAATAAGATTCCGCTTCGGAAAAATTTCTTTTATGCAGATAAGCCAACCCTAATATAAAATTAATTTGCCACAGATTCTTTCGGTTTAACGCTTTTTTTCCATAGAATATAGACTCGTCGTAACTTTTCATTTCGTAACTGTCGAGAGCCGCATTAGATAAAGCTTTGTAATTATAAGGATTTAAAATGATTGCTTTTTTAAATGCAGGCAGCGCCGCGCTAAAATTATTTCCCCTAAAAAACGAAACGCCTTTTTTATTATAAAAATTTGATTCTTTTAATTTCGATTCTTTGGATAATTTTTTATTGGCGTATTCGTAAACCTTTTTCATCTTCTTCCGCGATACCGGAAAATTCTTCTTTCGTTTTTGGGGTTTAAATTTATTTTTATTAACGGTTTTTTTTACGCGGGAAATATCAATGAATGGATTTATTATTCCTGCATTGCCGGGGAGCGCAACGTTATTTTTTAACTTAGAAACGTTTCGTAAAACCGCCGATTTTTTTATAGAATATACCGATATAACGGAAAAGAATACGGGCTCGCCGCCTACACCGCCGCCCTTATTTATACGGAACTTATTCAATTCTATTTTATAATTAAATTCTATCGATTTTATAAATAAGTAAATATTTGTGGTCTTTCCGTAGCCGGACATATCGAAAATGTAATGAACAGTGTCTTTATTCTTATTCTTTTTGATTAATTTAATATGATTTAATTTAACGCCGCACTTCTTCGATGACCGGGCAATTTCTGAGATAAAATAGCCGCTTTTTTCATTAAAGGAATACCGGTATCTTAAGCCGGCAATTCCTATATTCCTGATGCCTTTTATATTTTCGCCTATCTTTTTCTGTATTTTTTTAAGTTTATCGAGTTTGACCGTTATTTTCGAATCTATTTTTTGTTCTTTGCCTATAATGGAGCCGTAGGATAAAAAAAATAGCAGAACTGACGCGGCAAGAATTGAAACCGCAATATAATAAATAATATTTTTATTTTTTGAATTCACTAAGAATAGTAAACTATCGTACAGATAAATTAATTTTAAATGTCCGCGAAATCCGCCACGGCATAATACATTAATATATTTAATACATTATAAATAAACTTAAGTCAATTCATTTTTATAGAAAGACGCCATAGATGAAGGAGTTTCGTAAACATTAACCATCTTAACGCTTATCGCGTCTAATTTATTGGCTTTTAATATTTTTTCAAATTCATCGTAAATAAATTTTGCGATATTTTCGGCGGAAGGATTTATATGCTTAAAAAATTCAGTTTCGTTTATAAATTTATGGTCAAGCATTTCAATTATTTCGTTAAGATATTTCTTAAGTATTTTAAAGTCTATTACTAAGCCCGTTCCATCCAGCGTTTCCGATTTTACCGTCAATTCCACCTGCCAGTTGTGTCCGTGAATATTTTCGCATTTTCCGTTATACCCCTTAAGAGCGTGGGCGGAGGAAAAATAGGATAAAATTTTTAAGTCGTACATATAATTATAATTATAAAAACGATTATTATAAAGCGTTTAAATTAATAGTTGCCGTTAATTTCTATTTTAGCGCCGGCTCTGAGCCTGCTAAGGAGGTCTTTAAGCTTAGACGATAATCTTTTGGCGTAATTTTCTTTCAATGCGCCGCCATCTATGCCTTTGGCATTTTCCAGAGTAAATAAAAAAAGACGCAATCTTTCGTTTATAAAAAGTTTTTCGAGCAATATATCTTTAACGTAAATATCGAAAGTTCTCTCATCGAATCCAAATGTTTTTAAAAACGCATCGAATTTTATATTTTTATGAAGGATGCCGAATTTTTTTTTAAAATCGGCTGCAAAAGAATTTATATCGGCATCGGACACCGGTATTCCGCCTATTTTTTTTTCCTGTTTCAGAATCAGCAGTCTGTTTATAGATATTGTCAGGGAGCGCCTTAAATCATTTTTTGACGCCGCTTCGCCTATTTTGCGATATTTTAAATCGTTTATCATGCCGAAATTATATAAAAAATATAATTCGTTTAACGTAATAGGCGTATTATCTACGGAAGCGGCTATGCCGTCGGTTAAAAATTCGCGCGAACTGCACTGCCTTATAAATAAAAAAAAGGCAGATAAAAAAAGAGTTATAAAAATACCCGTTTTTGTATTTATTATTTTAGCTGCCTTCATTTTTTATAGAAAATATTTATTATTTAATATAGAATTTTGTTATGAATAATTTTATCACCGACATATTTTATTTTTTGATTTTATCATTATTCATATTTTTTTTATACATCTTTTTATCTAAAAAAATAAATAGAAATATACTGATTAAAATTTTATTCGCAAAAAATAAGCTAAAGGAATATGAAGAAAGAATAAGCCGTTATCATTATATATTCAACAATTTAAGCGACGGACTGGCTATTATAGACTACAAAAAAAATATTTTATTCGTAAACCGGGCATTAAATAAAAATATCCGGTCGGTAAAAATTCCCGCGGATATAAAAGAATTTGATTTCCTGACAAGAAATTTAGAGCTTAACAGGTTAGTTGACAGTGTAATTTCCAATAACGATATCGATTTTATAGAAAAAAAAATTTCCCACTTCGACAGGGCGGAAGAAAAAATAATTAATTGCACGATATTTAGAATAGGCTCTTCAAACGAATATGCCATTATCATTAGGGATATAACGTATCTTCAAAAGATTGAAAATGTAAGGGCGGCGTTTATTCAAAATATATCCCACGAATTAAAAACGCCTATCACCGCAATAATGGGTTTTGTCGAGACGCTAAAAAACGGGGCGATAGATAATCGCGAAACGAGCGTAAAGTTTATAGATATAATAGAACATCAAACAAAAAGGCTTAACTATTTAATCGGCGACTTAATAACCCTCGCCAATATCGAAACGGGGAAATCTCCGGTAAGATACGAAGAGATTGCCATAAAATCCCACGTAGATAATTCTTTAATGCTGTTCGGAAAAGAAATATCCGGTAAAAATATTGGCATAGATAATGAAGTATCCGATATTACATTTATTTCAGATGCTTCAAAAATTAATCAAATTATTACAAATTTAATTCAAAATGCCGTAAAATATTCGGAAAAAGATGGCGCAGTCAAGCTGGAAGGATTTATTATCGACGCTAAATCCGCGTATGAATTTATATTAAACCCGGAAGGCGCGCATGTTTTATGGGATTATCTTCCGCTTAAGGAAAACTGCGAAAAATTCTTTTTCTTTTCGATAGAGGACAGAGGAATAGGCGTTAATTACACGAGCCTTTTAAGGCTTGGAGAAAGATTTTTCAGAGCGGAGGGCTCTCCTAAAGACAAAAACAAGGGAACGGGGCTCGGTCTTGCGATTGCGAAACACACTCTTAAGCTTCTTAAAGGCGCCGCCGTCATCAAAAGCAGTCTAGGAAACGGTTTTATATTTTCATTCATAATACCGCTAACAGAAAATCTTAAACGAAATTAAGGGCGGGGATATAAGATATTAACCTATTTTTATATAATAAATCGCAATAAAGGTTGAATCCCTTAATTTCTTCGCCGCCGAAATTAAAATTTAAACATTCGGTCCAATAGTCCATAAGCTCTTCGTAAGATATAAATTCATATTCGTCCGGCTTTAATACCGATAAAGCCGCTTCTTTAAAGCCTGAAACGGCTTTTTCTTTTGATTTTATAAAATATTCGTAAAGGATATCGAATTCCTTTTTATTCATATCGTAAGAGTCCTTTCTTATGATAAAAAGTGCGAATACAAAAGGATATCCGGTAAATTTATACCATAAATCCGCAAGGTCGTAAGCAAAATAATCTTTAGGAATATGCTTACTGAATTTTAACGCATTATTTCCTATATGCAGAAAAATTTCTTTGCCCGTTTCGTAATTGTTAGATTCCGAATCGAATTCAAGTTTTTCGTTTGGGCGCGATATGATAAATTTGAACCCGCTTAAATCAAATTTATAAAATTCCGCAAGCAAGACCTTTAACAGGTTTAAAGAAGTAAGCGTTTCGGGAGTTATGCGCAAAATTTCGCCCATTCTAAAATCTTCTATAGGTTTGGGGGTAAAAAGATAAATGCTTTTAACCCTTTTTTTGGAACTTATCGAAAGATTGCGGAATATATATGAAGATTTGAAATTTAAAATATAATAGAAAGACGAAGAAGGGCTTATATCGATATTTCCGGCTTTAAGCTCCCTGTTTAAAAAAGCTGGGGTTCCTAAAACAAACTCTAAAAAGTTTAATTCCGGATTGGATTTAATTTCTTTTTTTAAAAAATAATATATCGGATAAACATTAAGATAATTTATTTCCCCGATGCGGATCATTTTTTGGTTCCGTCCGTAAAGTCTTTTATTATGTCCGAAATAGAAACGGACAAATAATCCGGACAGTGCGCCTTAAGCTCGGCATAAGAGTGATTGCCGGAAGCCACGCTTAATATTGGTATGCCGGCGTTTTTTGCGGCCATAATATCTATGGGGGAGTCTCCTATAAGCATAGTGGACGATTTGGGGATAAGCGTTTTTTCTACTATTTTATTTATCATTTCCGGAGACGGCTTCCCCTCGAGCCCGTCATACACCCCGTAAATATAATCGAAGAGTTCCCCTATTTCTAGATGGTCAAGAAGTTTTCGGGATATAGAACCGGTTTTATTAGTCGCGACGTTTAAAGATTTTCCTTCGCTTTTAAGGTATAAAAGAAGTTCTTTTGCGCCTTTAATTAAAGAAGTTTTTTCAAAACATACTTCTTTATATTTATTTCTGAAAATGGTTATCGCCTCATCCTGATTTTCTTTTCCGAAAAGCTCCCCGAGAAGGCCTTCGAGGGGAACACCCACATAAGAATTTGATTCGTCAAAAGTTACCTTTCTTCCTTGAAACTTGGAGAAAACCTCGTCAAAAGCATCGTTGATAGCTTCGAAAGAGTCTATAAGCGTTCCGTCTAAGTCGAATATTATAGAATTATATTTTTTTAATATTTTAAAACCCCCTCATAAATTCGGCCGTCTCTTCCGGGATTGCCGTATTTATCGACATGCCCGTCCCTATTTCGAAACCCGCTTTCATAGTAAGCCTCGGGATAATCCTTAAACTCCAGTGATAATAATTCTCTTTTTCGTCTGCTATGGGCGGATTATTGAATAAAAAATTATAATCCGGGTCGTTTAAAGCGTTAAACATGCCGTTAATAACTTTTTTTACGATGATAGCGAGAGCTTTAATTTTATCGATAGAAGCGTTGGAAAAACAAGGCTCGTGGTATAAGGGCATTATCCATGTTTCAAAAGGACTGGTCGAAGCAAACGGATGGAAAACTATAAAATCGTCGGTCTGCAGTATAATGCGTCTTCCGTCCACTATTTCCGACTGTATCATATCGCAAAAAATACACCTTCCTACCTCGTCGTAATAAAATCTTGCCTGCGAGATATTATTTCTTAAAGTTAACGGAATTATGGGCGTGGCGATAATTTGCGAATGGGAATGAGCAATGGAAGTTCCGGCGTTGGCTCCGTTATTTTTAAATATTATAATATATTTAAACTTGGGATTGACATGTAAATCCATGTATCTTTCCCTGTACATTAAAAATAATTCCTGTATCTGCTTATCCGAAAAAAAGGGGAGCTTTTCGTTATGTTTAGGAGTATCTATGACGACTTCGTGCGCTCCCAGCCCAGGCTTAGTTCTGAAAACCTCCGTAGCCCTCGGGAAAAAATAACCGGTAAAATCTGTATTAACGCCGCCCCTTGCGCCTTCATATAAAGAAGCATCGTTTTCTATATTTAGGGAAAGGGCTGGAAATTTGTTTGGAATGGACCTAACCCACCAACCTTTTGAATTGGGGCTTGTTCCGTATGTCCTGTAAGATGCCGTTTCATGCGGCGAAAGATATTCGTTTCCGGAACAAAAAGGACAATCTTTCGAATATTCTTGAATATCCCGGTCGTTTTCTTTTTTCGATAAAAAAGCGCCGCCGAATTCATGCGGCCTCCTTCTTCTTTCCGTAGCTATTATAACCCATTCTCTGGTGGTAGGGTCTTGTCTTAATTCGGACATAGGCTATATATATTTTTACGGCATTATTATTTATATGAAAAAATTAAGGCTTATAATTATTATACAGAAATTCATAAATTTTACAAGAATTATTAACCGTCGCGAAATCAAAGGGAATGTCGTTTCTCCATACCGCAAAAGGAACATTTTGCTCTCCGCCTATTCCTCCGTGGGCGCCCATTTGATTTTCAAAATTAATTATATTTTTACCGTCATATTCTCCGAATAATATTAAATCTCCAGAATTATTAAATTTACAGAATCTTTCCACAGATAAAAACGCGCCGTTCATTTTTTCTTTATTTTTATAATCGTCTATTACATGCTTAATCGTAAGATTTAAATTTCCGGAATCATTTAAGAAATCGAATAATTTCCGGAATTTTCCCGAATCTTTGTCGTATATGACGGTTTCCCCGCCATCGGATATCCCCGCGATAAATCCTATTCCTTTAGTATTTGCAAGCATATCGATTAATCCGGGGAATTTTTTTTCCACTTCTTTGACGGTCATTCTTAAAATTTTACCCGAAAAGTATATATTTGCCATAGGCCCCGAATCCATAATATATATAATTTTATCTATTTCCCAGCTTAACCTTTCGTCAAATTTGGATTCTTTGCGCAATTCAATCCGCCCGAAAAATTTATTGAAGATTTTATTGCATGTACCTTTTTTAAAAAAATCTCCGGCGTATAAAAATAGCCTCCTGAAGACCGCGTTATAACCCGTATCGAATTCGAAAATACTAGTACCGTCTTTTTTAATATAATCTTCTATGATGAATTTCAGGTTTTTGTTTAAATTCAATTTTAAAAACGGCGTGGACGGAGTATGTCCATGGTCGGATATAATAAATAAATCGTATTTTCTTTCTGCTATAGAAATTGCCTTATAAATATGATATATTTTTCTGTCTATGGCTTTTAACGTTCTTAACGCGCTAAAAGAATAAGGGCCTCTATGGTGCGACAGCTCGTCGTAGCCTATGTAATCGAGATATATAGACGGAACTGAACGGGATATATCCATTATCGCCCCAAATGTTTCTATTTCTTTAAATATGACGTTAGACATGGCTCTAGCGAAAGGGAAAAAACCCTCCGGACGGACTTCCCTTTTTTTTACGAAATCGATTATCCTCTCTCCTATCTCAAATAAGGCTTCGAAAAATACATAAAAAAATGTCTTAACTAACGTTAATATATGAAATACGAATATCACGAAAATGTCGAAATTCCTAACCTTTTTTTTAAACAGGTAGCGGATGGAAAAAGTAGAAAGGGTAAAAGTAGAACGCGATGCGCCGCCCGAAAAGAGATTCACGTAACTTGAACCGCCTCTTAAAAGGCCGCGGTTTTTTTTTGCGAGCAATTCTTCTATGCGTCCCGCGCTTTCAGGATTTTTGAATATTATCTCCTCTCCGGTTTCTCTTTCTATCCACCTGAATCCCGGTATATCGTCGTTGTTTCCGTATAAAAGTCCAGCCTGAAAAAATGGCGTATCGCTAGGGACTCCGGTAAAATATTTTTCAAAAGAAAAGCCGCCCGACTTGATAATTTTTTTTAAATGAGGCATTAAATTTAACGATAAGGCTTTTTTTGCGGCTTCGTACGAAAGACCGTCGATTTGAAATATCACAAAACCTTTCTTTTCGACCGGTTTTTTAACTTTTATTTTTCTTATAGATTTTTTGAAAATATTTAAAAAACTAATTTTCATATTTTTATTTTAAATTAGGAATTCAATCAATTATCCTCTCTTTCGAAGAAATAGTTGGAAAGAAAAACCATTAAAACTAAAAATAATAAAATGAAGATAAAATCTATGAAAACAGGGGTTTCGGGTATGAAAAGCCTCACGTTTTTATCATAAAAAAGAATATATTTTAACAAATCTACGGAATATGTTATAGGATTAATATAGGCAAGGACTTTTAAAAATAAGGGGAATCTTTTTATAGGATAAAGCGCGCCGCTTACAAAGAACATCGGCTGGACTATCAGATTTATGATTGAATTGAAGCCCTCAAAAGACGTCATTCTCGAAGCTATAACTATTCCGAATGCGGTAATGGCGGACGAAATAAGAAAAAGGGACAGAACGGTTAGCGCTATAACGCCGGCAGTCAGTTTAATTCCAAGAAAAGGCGCGAACGCCAGCATTATAATTGCCTGAAACGTGCTTACAATGCCTCCGGACGTGATTTTTGCCAGAACAAAAGTTTTTCTTGAAATCGGAGAAACGAGTATTTCTTTGAGCACGCCGAATTCTCTGTCCCATATAATCGATATGGAAGAAAAGATGGACCTGAAAAGAACGGTCATGACCAATATGCCCGGAAAAATGAACTGCATGTAAGAGCCGCTTTTAATCTTAACCATGGTGGAAATACCGAAACCTACAAACAAAAGCCAGATAACCGGCCTGGAAAGGTCGGTAACGAGCCTTGACTTTTGCCTTATAAATTTCAAAATCTCTCTGTTATTTATTGCGATAAAAGCACGCAGTTCTGATTTCATTTAATTTTTCTTACAGGTAATTATGAATTCTGTTTTAGAAATAAATAAATTATTTTCCATATTTAAGAACTTAAAATAGTCGTTTAAGCCTTTATGGAATTCGGCAGGGCCGATGAATTTATCGTCTAAAAGATTTTTTTTTACGAGCCCTAATTCATTTTGAACTAATAAGAAAGCATTTTTCAATGCGGCGGAGTTTAAACCGTCGTCTTTTCCTTTAAAAAAAACGGCGGTGCATGGATTTAATTCTATATCTTCAAAGCCTGCGGAAGATAAAAAAGCCGGTATTTTTTTTGAGATAAATCTATCTCCTCCCTGTTCCTTCTGATATTCCGAATAAATCCTAAATAAATTTTTTGTGCTTTCCGGCAAATCTGGATAAGAAATATTTAAATCGTCTTCTATGTCGATTACCGCCAATAATCCGCCGGGCTTAAGCACTCTTTTTATTTCGGAAATAAAATCGCCGGACAAGTTTATATGCTGAAAAACATATCTTGCAAAAACAATATCGAATATGCAATCTTTAACCGGTATTTTAAAACCGTTTGCATTTATAAAACCGGTATTTTTATCTTTTATTAAATGCCGCGCGGCTTTTAGAAAACTTTTATTTATATCTATGCCGACAATCTTCAGGGCATTTTTATCCTTAAGAAGATATGCCAATATTCCTAAACCGGTGCCTATATCGGCCACAGTTTTACCGGCAAAAGAATAATTCAGTCCGTTTAACTGCCCAAAAAGATGAGGAGCAGTCAGGTATGATTGAAAAGCCATAAAGCGTATATCGGGAGAATAATCAGGCGACGACGCCATATTTAAAAATTGCCCGCAATGCAATCAGCCTTCCCGCAATATGCTCTTTAAGATTATAGTTTGATTTCTTTCTTTGCCGATAGATACGATGTTAATAGGCAAACCGGTCAATTCCTCTATTTTAAAAATGTATTTCTGTGAATTAACGGGGAGGTCTTTGAGTGATTTTATATCGGATATATTGCCCTCCCAGCCGGACATTTCTTGATAAACAGGAACGGTTTCCGAATAATCTGCATGCGAATAAGGAAGATGGTCGATAAAGGAACCTTTTAACATATAACCCGTACATATGTTTATTTTTTTCAATCCAGATAAAACGTCGAGCTTTGTTACCGCCATACCCGTGGCTCCGTTTAAACGCTTTGCCTCTTTAATTAAATTGACGTCAAACCAGCCGCATCGTCTCGGCCTTCCCGTAACGGAACCGAATTCCTCGCCTTTGTCCCTTATTAAATCGCCTTTTCCCCCTTTAAGTTCAGTAGGAAAAGAGCCTTCTCCTACTCTTGTGGTGTAAGCCTTCGTTATGCCTATTACTTCGTCGATATTCGTTGGGCCCAAACCGACGCCGGAAAGGGCGGAACCGCTTACGGTATTAGATGAAGTAACGTAAGGATAAGTACCGTGGTCGACATCGAGAAACGTTCCCTGAGCGCCTTCAAGCATAATATTAAAACCGTCGTTGATTTTTTCGTTTATAAAAGCGGAAGAATCTATCAAAAACTCTTTCATTTTTTCGCCGTAAACCAAATATTCTTCTATTAAATCATCCGGATTAAAAATATTTTCGCCCAGAACATTTTTAAAAAGATAATTTTTCTCCTTTAAGCTCAGAACAATTTTTGCGTATAATAAATTTCTGTCAAGCAAATCTATGGCGCGGATTCCAAGCCTCGCCACCTTATCTTCGTATGTGGGGCCTATTCCTCTTCCCGTGGTGCCTATCATCCCCGCGCCTCTCAGCCGTTCCCTCGCTATATCCAATCTTTTATGATAAGGCATTATAATATGAGACTTGTATGAAATGAAAAATCTGTCTTTAATGCCTATTCCTATGTTTTTTAAAGCGTCGAGTTCTTCAAATAAAACCGCAGGGTCGATTACGACGCCGTTGCCCAGAATGCAAATCTTTTTATCGTTCAATATTCCGGACGGAACAAGCCTGAATACAAGGCTTAAATCTCCGTTCACTACGGTGTGTCCTGCATTATTTCCGCCTTGATAGCGGGCTATGATATCCGCATCCTTGGCTAATAAATCCACTATTTTACCTTTGCCTTCGTCTCCCCATTGAAGGCCGACCACTATAATATTTTTCTTTTTCATATATCCTTATATTTATATTTAAAAATTAAATTAATTAATTTATCGGAAATATTAAAGCTATTTTTTAATATGCCTTTTGATATCGTCAACCGTTTTAAAATATTTCTCTTTATTCGTATCGATATTTTTTAGCAGAATTTTGTTTTCGTTCAGATAAATAATATTTTTTATATTATTTTCCTTCATATATTGTATAGCTTCCAAATATCCGTAATTCATAAAATTAGATTCTACCGCGTAACAATTTTTGCGCAAAAACATAACGATTTCTGCCTCGGATTTTTTATCGGAAGTTTTATTGAAAACAAGAAAGTCTTTCCGATTTTGATTAAAAAAATCGGCAAATCCGACAAGTATGTCTAAATTGACAGCAAATCCGGCTCCCGCGCAATTATCGCCGAACATGCCTATTAAATTATTATACCTGCCGCCCCCAAAAATCTCGTAGCCGACATGTGGCGCGAAACATTCGAAAATCGTTCCGGTATAATAATTTAATCCCCTTATCTCTCCTAAGTCTATCGTAATATATCTTTCGAGCTTATATGACTTTATATAAGAAACGACCCTCTCGAGAGTTTCTAGGGCATTTTGCGACATTTCGTTTCCGGCCATTTTCCATGCCCGTTTTATAACGGACTTTTCCCCGAATATAAAAGGCAGCTCGCTTATAGCTTCTTTCTTACTGTCTGGCAAAGATATTTTGGATAGAAAAGAATTTAAGCCGGAAGAATCTTTTCTAAGGATAAATTCTTCGATTTTTTTTCTTTCAAGCCTGTTTATATCGGAAACAATCCCTCTGAAAAATTCTACATTTCCTATGTCCACGCTAAAATCTTTGATATTGAGCCGCCTTAGCGCTTCTATGCCCATTATTATAAGTTCGGCATCGCTTTCGGGGCTTTCCGGCCCGACTAATTCCGCTCCGACTTGCCAGACCTCCCGCGACTTGCCAAGAACAGGGTCAAAATTCCTTAGAACGGGACCGCAGTAAGAAAATTTATAAGGCAGAACGGCGGAATTTCTTAAAGCCGAGCTGAGCCTGCCTATCTGCGGGGTAAAATCGCTTCTAAAAGAAAGCATTTCTCCGGTACTTATATCGGCAACCTTAAACAACTCCGACGCCTCCGAGCTCGGCAAAAATACGTCTAAAAAATCTACGCTTGGAGTAACGACCTTATTGTATCCCCATTTTGAAAATTCTTCGAGCAATATACCGGAAATCCTATCTATAGATTCCGCCTCGGCAGGCAGGAAGTCTCTTGTGCCCGGCGGAGGCTGAGAAGGAATTATCGCGCTTTTTCTGTTCACTATAATTCTAAATATTTAGCTTCGGTTATATTTGGCTCTGCTTTAAGCTCGTTAATTACGGCATTGTCGGCTGCTGAATCCAATTGCAGAATAGATATCGCCTTATCCATATGTCTTCCGAGATGCATTCTTGCTATATTAATTTTATTTTTACCTAGAACCTTTCCTATGGAGGCTATGACGCCCGGCTTATCGAGATTAAATATAATTAATATATGTCCTTCGGGAATAGCCTCTATGGAATAATCGTCGATTTTAACTATCCACGGATTTTTTTTGCCGAATATCGCTCCGGAAATACCGAATGTTTTAATGTCGGTCGTTGCAGAGATAGAAATCGTGCTGGTATAATCGAACGCCTGGTCGGATTTTGATTCTATAACGGATATTCCTCTTTTTTTTGCGATTTCCAGCGCATTAACGTAATTTATATCTTCGCCTAAAAGAGGATAAAGAACGCCTTTAATAACATTTGGAGTTATAGCGCCCGTATTATGCGAAGAAACGATGCCGTTATAATCTATCTTGATGGATTTTATGCCCCCGCTCGTAATACTGCCCAATAATTTTCCAATTTTTTCTCCGAGGTTAAGATAAGGGCCTATTATACCGGCATCTTCTTTAGTTACCGAAGGAACGTTAACGGCATTCTTTATCGTCCCGCTTATAAGATAATCGGCGATTTGATGGCAGATTGCCACCGCCACGTTTGTCTGGGCTTCTTCGGTCGAGGCTCCAAGATGCGGAGTAGCGATAAGATTGTCTAAAGTTAAAAGAGGATTATTAACGGGAGGTTCGATTTCAAATACGTCTAGCGCGCATGCGGAAACTTTTCCGGATTTCAGGGCTTCGAAAAGGTCTTTCTCGTTTATTATTCCTCCCCTTGCGATATTAAGGAGCTTGACCCCGTCTTTCATTTTAGATATAGTTTCCTTGTTTATCATACCTTTTGTTTCTTTTGCCAAAGGCGTATGTACGCTAATATAATCGGATTTTGCATATATTTCGTCTAAACTCGCCAGATTTATTTCGAGTTCCCCGGCTTTTTCTTTAGATAAAAACGGGTCGTATCCTATTACGTTCATTCCGAAGCACTTTGCTCTGTTGTAAAGCACCTGCCCTATGTTTCCCATTCCTATAACGCCGAGCGTTTTACCGTAAACTTCAGTGCCTTGAAATTTATTCTTTTCCCACTTCCCTTCTCTAATAGAAAGAAAAGATTGCGGTATATGCCTCGACATGGCAAGAAGCATTCCAAACGTAAGTTCGGCAGTAGTCACGGTATTGCCCCCGGGAGTATTCATAACGACGATGCCGGCAGACGTCGCGGCCGCCTTATCGACGTTATCCAAACCGCTGCCAGCTCTTCCGATAACTTTGAGGTTCTTTGCCGATTCTATAATGTCTTTGGTAAGTTTAGTCGCGCTTCTGATGACGATGCCGTCATATTGGCCGATTATCTCTTTCAACTCTTCCGGCTTCAATCCAGTTTTGACGTCCACCTGGATTTTGCCGGTTTTGTTTAATATATCTATCCCCTCTCCGGAAAGTTTATCGCTTACGATAACCTTAAACATTAATCCGTCTCCTATGATAAATTAAAATATTAATTTAAAAACTTATGCGCCGAAAAGTGCTTTTTGTGCCGCTTTGAGTCCGCTGCCGATTTCAAATTCATAGCCCAATTCTTTCAATACCGCCTCTAAAGCGGAAATGGCGGTTATCACGTCAAAACATCCCGCATAACCTAAATGGGCTATCCTGAATATTTTGCCTTTTACGGCATCTTGTCCCCCGGCTATCGTTATGCCATATTTTTCCCTGATAAGTTTTGTAATTTTTCCCGCGTCAATTCCTTCCGGCGCCCAAACCGCCGTTAAAGCGTTGGAGGGAACATCTTCCGGATAAAGTTTTAATCCGAGAGCCTGAACGGCCTGCCTCGTCGCGCTAGCAAGGTTCGCATGCCTTTTGAAAACTTTGTCGAGCCCCTCTTCTTTAATTTCCCTTAAAACTTCCCTTAAGCCGACTATAAGCTGAACGTTTGGCGTATAGGCATTCTGGTTCTTCTCCAAAGATTTTTTTTCTTTTTTAAAGTTAAAATAATACTTGGGCAGGGTGGATTTATCTACAAAACCCCATGCTTTTTCGCTGAGCGAAGCAAAAGCAAGTCCGGGAGGAAGCATAAGCGCTTTTTGGGAACCTGTTACGACTACGTCTATTTTCCATTCGTCCTGAGGCAGATCGACGACTCCTAGAGCTGTAATAGCGTCAACGATAAGAATGGTATTTTCTCTTTTTTTAACGATATCCGCAATTTCTTTTACGGGATGGTAAACGCCCGTGGACGTTTCTGACGCCTGAATATAAACCGCCTTAATTCCGGGGTCGCCGTTAAGCGCGTCCTCGATTGCCTTAGGGGAAACGGCATGCCCCCACTCGACGTCTATGGCTTTTACGTCAACCGAATAAGCCTTGCAGATATCGAACCATCTTTCCCCGAATTTTCCTCCCCTCACCGCGAGAGAACGGTCGCCGGCAGAAAGAAGGTTGGAAACGCATCCTTCCATAGCCCCCGTTCCGCTTGACGTAAATATCAAAACTTCCTGTTTTGTCTGAAACAGATATTTTAGGTTGTCCCTAACTTCTTGAAGAATAACCGAATATTCCGGAGCTCTGTGATGTATTATGGGAAGCGCCATATCGGCTAAAGCGCGTTCGGGTACCGGAGTAGGCCCCGGCGCCAATAAATACTTTTTTTGCATTTTTAACCCCTTGCTTAATAATTGTTATATATATTAAATTAAAACAAAATTAAAATTTTAAAATTAAAAATATATGTGATATAATATTGTGCAATTATTACATATATTACTTAAACAAATTTATGAAAATTTGTCAAGAATTTATAAAGTTTTTTTAGAAAGTTTTTACTCATAGTTTTGTAAATTTGACATTTTAGATTAGTAGCATTATAATTTTTATTGTCTTTGCAACAAATATATAAAATAATATAATCATGTAAGGGTATTGTTAACTATGGCCACGGGTAAAACGGCATTGGGCATTTTATTAACCGCGGTATTCGCCGCATTTCTATCTCCCGTTTGTCATGCGTCAAGCCAAAACCAAAGCCAAAATTTTATTCAAATAAAATTTAAAACCTCGATTAATAAAAATAAAAAGAAAATAGACAACGACGGACACGCGCAGATAGTGGTAGTATCGCACGCCTCCGCGGCGGCATCCCTTAACGCGCCCGTTAAAAAAAATCCGCCCGATTTACGTATAGCCAGGGAAAGAGGCTCGGGTAAAATTAAAGGCACGGAGGCGGTTCCGGAAAAAATACGGACCGATTCCTCCAATCTTATTAAATCCGGACTTTTAGCGAAAAAAGGGGACTTCGACAACTATCAAAAAAATTTATCCCATATATTCCCCATGATTATAAATAAAGAAATAATACATTACATCCACTATTATCAAACCAGCGGCAGAAAGTTTTTTAAATATGCCCTTTCAAGGTCGGAAAGATACATACCTATGATTAAAAAGGTTTTTAAGAAATTGGGGCTTCCGAACGACTTGGCTTATCTGGCTATGATTGAAAGCGGCTTTTCGCCTACGGCGTATTCTTATGCCGGGGCCAGCGGCATGTGGCAGTTTATACCTTCTACCGGCAGGCTGTTCGGCTTAACCATTAATTGGTGGGTGGACGAAAGAAGGAATCCGGTAGAATCTACCTATGCCGCCGGAGAATATTTAAAGGGTTTATTTAACAGGTTCGGCTCATGGTATCTTGCGGCGGCGGCATATAATTCCGGCGAATTGACTATAGAAAGGGCTTTATCCGTCGACCCCGGCGGAAATTTCTGGACAATCTCGCAAAACAGGCCTTATCTTTTACCCGGACAAACCAGAAGATACGTTCCGAAAATTATTGCGGCGGCAATAATTGCAAAAGACCCCGAAAATTTTGGCTTTCATAATATAGAATATAAAAAACCAATAAAATTTAAACAGGTGAACGTTCCATATTCTGTCAGTTTATACGCATTGGCTAAATGCGCCGGCATTTCCGAATACAGGCTCAGGAAAATGAATCCCGAACTTTTGAGGAACGTTACGCCTCCGGACGACCCGAGATTTATGTTAAATATTCCCGCAAAAAACTATGCCGCTTTCATTAAAAATTTAAAGAGCGTTAAAAGATACGTTGCCGAACAGCCTAGAACTTCCGAGGCGGCATACTCTAAGCATAAATATAATACCATATATACCGTCAGGCCCGGGGATACCCTTTTGGGGATAGCCTCTAAATACGGAATGCCCTTAGGAACATTGGAAAGATATAACGGGCTTAGCAACTACTCCATGCTCAGGGTAGGAGAAAGAATAACCGTTCCGGGGGTTAACGCAAAAGCCGGAAATTACGGCGTCAAAACCATATATACCGTCAGGCCCGGGGATACCCTTTTGGGGATAGCCTCTAAATACGGAATGCCCTTAGGAACATTGGAAAGATATAACGGGCTTAACAACTACTCCATGCTCAGGGTAGGAGAAAGAATAACCGTTAGAAAAAATTTCCGCTCGAAAAGAATGCCTTCAAAATCCTACAATTTAACTTATATAAAAGTTAGACCGGGCATGACTCTGTGGGGCATATCCAAAAAATACGGCGTATCTCTGAGCGCTATTAAATCCCTAAACCGTCTAAAAGGAAACGATATTCATGCAGGCGAGAAAATATTTTTAAAAAAGAACGGCTATAAATATTCCTATTTAAGAAATAAACGCCCCGCGCAAAATAGCGGATTCTTATATTATAGAGTAAGATTCGGGGATTCTCTTTACGCTATCTCGTCAAAATTCCACGATAACCTTAAAAACATAATGGCTGCCAATAATATTAAAAATCCTAATTCGATTTATCCCGGCGAGATTCTTAAAATATACAGATAAAAATGGTATCGTTCGACGAAGCATCCTCCATAATAAGTTTAATAGATATACCTTTAAAACCAGAAAATATATCTTTGCAGGCTGCTTTAAACAGAGTTTCTTCGGAAAACATTTTATCTAAATACGACTACCCGGAAGCGGATAACTCGGCTATGGACGGGTATGCCTTAAGCTGGAACGCTGTTTCAAAAATAAAAGAAAAAAACGTAAAATTAGAAATAGACGAAAATGTCGCATATGCGGGCGCAGGTTTAAAAAAGCCTGCAAGGCGGGACGTTGCGGTCAGGATAATGACCGGCGGATATATGCCCGAAAAATTCGATACGGTAGTTCCAATAGAAGACGCCGTTGTTTACGGTAAATATTTATCCGTAACCAACTCCGTAAAACCATACAAAAACGTAAGAAAAAAGGGCGAAGACATAAAAAAGGGCGACGTAATTTTAAGCAAAAATACTAAATTGACGCCGGAAACTATTGCCCTGCTTGTTTCATGCAATGTTAAAAAAATAAAAGTATTTGAAAAAATACCCGTATCTATAATTTCGACGGGAAATGAAATATTAAATTTTAATAAAAAGCGCAGATACGGTAAGATTTATAATTCTAACGGGATATTGGCGGAAAATTTTCTTGCCGCGAACGGGTGCGCGTTGGTAGAAAACGTGATATGCAAAGACAATTTAACGGATATCGGAAATACCTTGACGAGCGCGGTTAAAACCAGCAAAATCATAATAACTTCCGCAGGAGCGTCGTTCGGTGATAAAGACTTTACAGGAAAAGCGCTTGAATCTGCCGGATTTAAAATTAAATTCAGACAGGCGGCTATTAAACCGGCCAAACCATTTTCATTCGGACTCATTAATAAAATACCCGTTTTTATACTTCCCGGAAATCCGGTAGCGTTTTATATATGCTTGGCCGTTTTTGTCAAACCTTTTATAAATAAGCATATTAAAATAAATAATCCCGTAAAAATAATAAATGCCAAGTCTTCTTTTAAATATACTAAAACCAATAAAAGAAGAGAATTTATTCCCGCCTATACTTTCGAAAGAAACGGATGCAATTATTCGGAAATTTATAAAAAATCCGGACCCGCTATGATAAGTTCCTTGGGCTACATGAATTCAATCGTATCTATTCCTGAAAATGTTTCTCAAATATACCCCGATGAACTGCTGGATATTTACTTGATATAAAATAACTTATAACGGCTTTAAAATGAAAGAAAATAAAATTTTAATCGTAGATGACGAACAAAGCTTATTGTATGTTTTAAAAAGACTCCTTGAAGATGAATTCTTAATAGATACGGCATCGAACGGAGAAGAGGCTATTTCCTATATTAAGAAAAATAATTACTTTGCAGTTTTTTTAGACATAAGAATTCCAAAGATTAACGGCATGGAAGTTTTATCTTATACTAAAACTTTGCCTAACATGCCCAATGTTATAATTATGACCGCTCAGAACACAATGGTTAATGCAATCGACGCAATGAAGCAGGGGGCATACGACTATATAACAAAACCTTTTGAACTTGACGAAATTCTCGGAATAATCGAAAAATTAAAAAAGACAGGGGATTCCGTAAATAAAAAAAGCGAAAAATCCGAAGATTTTTTAGATACCCTTTTGGTCGGGGAATCTAAAACCATGCAGGAAATATTTAAAACTATCGGTAAATTATCCCATAACAATCTTACGGTATTAATCCTTGGAGAATCCGGCACCGGAAAAGAATTGGTCGCAAGAGCCATACATTTAAACAGTGCAAGAAGCGATAAACCGTTTATAGTCGTAAATACTCCGTCTGTTCCTTCCGAATTGCTCGAATCGGAGCTATTCGGACATGAAAAGGGGGCATATACCGGAGCAAATGAAAAAAAAGACGGCAAATTTATAGCGGCAAACGGCGGAACCATTTTTTTAGATGAAATCGGAGATATGCCTTTAAATCTTCAAGCAAAACTTTTAAGGGTGATTCAAGAAAAAGAAGTGGAGCATATAGGCTCGAATAAACCGGTAAAAATAGACGTCAGAATAATCGCGGCTACAAACAAAAACCTAAAATCCATGATTAAAAACGCTAAATTCCGGGAGGATTTATATTACAGGCTTAACGTTATCGAAATAACTTTGCCCCCCTTAAGAGAGAGGAAGTCTGACATACCTCTTCTTGCAGACTTTTTTTTAAAAAAGTTTGCAAGAGAACTGAATATTCCGGAAAAAAGGCTCGCCCCGGATGCCCAAAACCTGCTCCAATCGTATAATTTTCCGGGCAATATAAGGGAGCTTGAAAATGCCATAAGGAGATGCATGGTAATGTCGCCTTCCTATATATTAAACGCGGACGATTTCAAAGAAATTTTAAATAACGAAAGCATTCCGGTTGACGAAAGACTCCCGAAAGAGAATAAAATAGAAAACGACCCATTTGAAAATATTATAAGGCAGCGCATAAAAAATTATATAGAAAAGATTAAAGATACCGGCGAAGGCGATGTTTACAAATTTATAATGGGACTGACGGAAAAAATCATAATCGAGGAAATGCTTAATTTATGTAATTCCAACCAGTTAAGGGTTTCTAGGCTTTTAGGCATAAACAGGAATACGCTAAGGAAAAAAATCAAAGAATACGGAATAAATTTAATAATTCTAAAAAAATCAAAAAATAATTAATAATATAAATAATGACGGCTGTTAACTGACGTCAGGAATGTTTTAGCGTTCGTAAGGATTGATATGCACCATAACGTCGTTTATGTAAATGTTTGACGACATAAGGCTGCTTTTAACATTTTCCGCAATATCGTGCGACATTTTAACGGTCATATTCTGATTGATTTCTATTTCTACGTCTATATAAAAATACGGGCCTGATTTTCTGATTTTTATATCCGTGATTTTTTCTACCCCTTTCACGGAGACGATTATATTCTTTATTTTATCTACGACGAAACTGGGCGGACTTTCATCCATAAGATTACCTATAGACTCCTTTATTAGTTTTAAGGCTAACCGGAATATAAAAAAACTGACTACTATCCCGGCAACAGGGTCCATATAATAATATCCTTTTATCGCAAAAAGGATTCCTATGACTACCGCCAAAGATACGATTACATCGCTTCTGTGGTCGTAAGCGGTAGCTATCAGTCCGGTCGATTTTAAAAGTTTGCCCCACCGGAGGGTCCATTTATACAAGATTTCTTTGACTAATATGGTAGCAAGCGCTACTATTAAAGTATCTATGTCTGGTTTCTCAAATTTATGAAAATAAATCTTATAAAAAGAAACTCCTACTATCGAAAACCCAAAAAGTATCAATATTAATGCAACCGTAAAAGTCGCAATCATTTCGGCTTTTGCGTGTCCGTACGGATGCTCTTTATCCTGAGGTTTATTAGATATTTTAAAGGATAAATAGACGACAAATCCGGCAAATATATCGGAAAGGGAATTAAAGCCGTCGGCCACAAGAGCTTCGGAGTTTCCGACAATTCCCACATAAAATTTGGCAATCGTCAATATAAAATTTACAAAAATACCTACGTATGAAATAAATCTTAATTGATTGAATATATTTTCGCGGCTTATATTAAACGGTTTCAAATTTAATGCGGTATAGATTAAGAAATTAATTAAATATATAAGATAAGTCGTTTATATCACCCGGCGACGCGGGTCGGCGCCGGTTAAAGCTATTTCTATCGCAACGGGATAAATTTTATGTTCCGTCTTATGTATTTTTGCTTCTAAGGTTCCGACCGTATCCGAATCGTCTATCCCGACTATTTCCTGGCAGATAATGGGACCCGCGTCTATTTCGGAAGTGACGTAATGGACGGTAACCCCAGTATATTTTACCCCGTACTCGAATGCTTTTTTTATTGCTTCTCTGCCTTTGAACGCCGGTAGCAGGGAAGGATGTATATTTATTATTTGATATGGGAATTTTGAAACGAATTCTTTAGAGAGTATTTTCATAAAACCTGCTAAAATTATATAATCGACCTTATATTTTTTAATAATATCGCCGAGTTCTTTCTCGAAAGCGTCCCTTTCGGATAAAACGGTAAAAGGAATGACGAAAATAGAAATATCCGGCGCGGTTTTTTTAACCTTCTCGATAACGGGGGCATCGGCTATATTGGAAACAACGGCGGCTATTTCTATGTCCCCGCAGCCGTTTTTATCGGTATAAAATTTATTAATCAGGTTCAAAGCATTGGAACCGTTGCCCGATGCCAGTATAATAAAATTTTTCTTCATTTTTATATTTAATAAATAATAACTTTGGGACAGTCTGAGGAAACTTTTGAGCCGGCTATGCCCCCTATCTCGTATGCCTTGAAACGCTTTGAATCCGAGTGCTCTGTTTTATTAATAAGGCCGATAATTTCTTTTGCCATTCCGCCTTCCACGGTTAAAACCAGACCGATGCCGGCGTTGAATACCTTGTAAAATTCATTTTCGTCTAATTTTCCATGTTCTTTTAATAATCCTAAAAGTTCTGGCATCTCCCACGAACTTTTGTCTATTTCGGCAATGGTGCCTGCCGGAAGAATTCTTACGAGATTTTCCGGTAACCCTCCTCCGGTTATATGCGCTATGCCTTTAATTTTAAATTTTGCTTTAAGTGTCTGTATGAGTTCCGAATATATAATCGTAGGCTTCAAAAGGGCATCTTTAACCGTTTGCCCGTCGGACAACAAAGGTTCGCCTATGCTTAGGCCCATCATATCGAAAATAATTTTGCGGGCAAGAGAATAGCCGTTTGAATGCAAACCGCTAGAAGCGACCCCGATTATTTTATCTCCCGCGAGGGTGTCCGAGCCGTTAATGATATCGTCCTTCTCCACTATTCCGACCGCAAAACCCGCCAAATCATATTCGCCTTCCTGATAAAAAGAAGGCATCTCCGCCATTTCTCCGCCTAAAAGTGAACATCCCGCCGTTTTGCATCCTGCCGCTATGCCGGAAACTATTTCTTTTATAATATGCGGTTTTAAATTAGAGGTGGATATATAATCTAAGAAAAAAAGCGGTTTTGCTCCAAGACAGGCTATATCGTTTACGCTCATGGCGACAAGGTCTATGCCAATAGTATCGTGTTTATCCGCGGCGAAAGCAACTTTAAGTTTCGTGCCGACTCCGTCGGTTCCAGAAACCAGGACCGGATTTTTATAATTTAGCTCTCCTATCGAAAACAGAGAGCCGAATAGTCCGAAATTATCAATCGCTCCTTTAGTATAAGTGCCTTTCACCAATGAAGCTATATCTAAAACGGCTTTTTTCCCAGCTTCTATATCGACGCCGGCTTTTTTATAATCCATAGTTGTTAGATTTTATAATTTTTTAGGAGTTTTGTAAAGAGCGGCCGCTACAAAATTGAAAAATAAAGTTTTTATGATATATTTTAATTAAAGCGCTTTTATTATTATATTATTTTATATTATTTATGGAGGTATGATTATGAAAAAGATTGTTAAATTCGACCCTTTTTATCCGCTAAGAAATGAATTCGAAAAAAGTTTTTTTGATTTTTTTAATCCGGTATTAAGAACCAAGGAGGGTTACATCGAACCCGCGGTAGATGTGGTGGAGCAAGACGAAAATATCGTCGTTAAAGCTCAGGTGCCAGGGATACCCAAAGAAAATATCGTCATAGAGGTCAACGGGGACCAGCTTACGATAAAAGGAGAGCATAGGCAGGAAAAAGAGGAAAAAAAAGAAAATTTTTATCGCCAGGAGATTCAATACGGTTCGTTTTACCGGATTATCGATTTGCCTTCCGAAGTGGAGAAAAATAACGCGGCGGCTTCCCTTAAAAACGGAGTCCTGGAAGTAACGCTTAAGAAAAGTAAAGTCGCTTCGCCTAAAAAGATTGAAATTAAATGACGGCTTAAAATAAATTATCCACAAAAATCTGAGGGGAAAATTCCGATATTTTATCGGAAGATTCCCCTGTTCCGATAAATCTTACCGGCAAATTAATCTTATGTATTATATCTATAATTATTCCGCCTTTTGCGGAACCGTCCAATTTTGTAATTATTACCCCGGTAATATCCGTAAGAGCCTTAAATTGCTCGGCTTGAACTATCGAATTCTGTCCTAACCCCGCATCTATTACCAGCAGCACCTCGTCCGGTTCGCGGCCGTTCGACTTTGATGCGACCCTTTTTATCTTGGAAAGTTCTTCCATTAGATGTTTTTTATTATGCAGCCTTCCTGCGGTATCTATCAATAAAAGATTAAAGTCTCTTTCCTTAAATTTTTGAACCGCGTCGTGGGCTACTGAGGCGGGGTCCTGGTTTTCTTTCCCCGATACCACTTCCAAGCCTGTCCTTTCTCCCCAAACTTCCAATTGCTCCTTCGCCGCCGCCCTGAAAGTATCGCATGCCGCAATTATGACTTTTTTGCCTCTATCGGTATAATATTTGCCGAGCTTTCCTATCGTGGTCGTTTTCCCCACTCCGTTCACGCCGACGATAATAAAAATATTTTTTTCGCCGTTTGCTTTTATTTCCGGAAAATCTTTCGCAATCTTAAAATATATTTCTTCTTTTAATGCCGATTTTAAAATATCCGGCGTTAACTCTTTGAATTTTAAAATCCTTTTTTTTACGCCTTCTATTATTTCCGAAGCCGTTTGATAGGATATATCGGATAAAATTAAAGCCTCCTCTATTTTATCGAGCTCTATTGTTCCAAGCTTAGCGGAACCGAAAACGGAATTTATTTTTTCGGATAATCCTTCTTTTGTCTTCTTCAGGCTCTCGGCAAAATTTTTAAATTTTTCGAATATTTTCATGAATACGGTTTCCTAATTAAAAATTATTTTAAACTCCTTCTTTAGTTCATGGAAACGGATACTATGCCTGAAATGCCTGCATGCTTTGAAGTGACGCCAAAAATGTTTTTCCCGATTTCCATAGTTTTTTTATTATGGGTTACTAAAATTATCTGCGAATAACCCGATATCTCCATTATTAATTTATTATATCTGGCATTATTCGCATAATCCAAGGGAGCATCTACCTCGTCTATAACGCAAAAAGGAGTTTTCTTAACGAGAAATATCGCAAATAGAAGACTTACCGCCACCAATACCCTCTCGCCTTGAGACAAAATATTTATTCCGGAGAATTTTTTTCCGGGTATTTGCGCATTTATTTCCATGCCTGATAAACCCGATATGCCGCGCTCGAGCCGTTCGTTTTCGACGGCTTCGTACGCGTTATCCGCCACATTAAGTATATCGGCGTGTCCGCCGCCGAATAAAAAAGTAAACAACTCGCTAAATTCGCGCCTTATTTGAGAAAGACTTGAATTAAACTTTTCTTTGGATACGGCATCGAGTTTTTTTATAATTCCTTGCAGCGATTCGATAGAACTTATAAGGTCTTTTTTTTGTTTTCCCAGAAAATCCAGCCGCTCAAGCGCGTCGCCATACTCTTTTGCGGCATTCATATTTACGTCTCCCAGTTCTGTTATTTTCCTGCCGGATTCTTCTATATTTTTTTTAATATCTTCATCCTGCATGCTTTCGATATTTTTTAAAATAAACGCTTCGTCTTGCTCTGAGATACCGACGGGAAGACCGCTTAGTTCCCTGCCTGAATCCAGCTCGGCAAGTTTTTCTTTATTTATATTTATATACGTTTGTACGGCATCTTTTTTCTTTTCTAAATTTAACCTCTGCCTGTCGGCATTTTCGAATTCTTTTTCGACGATGTTTATGTTCTTTTTTAAGTCCTCCATTTTAATTTCGGCGTCTTTAATATATATATCTAATTTAGCGATAGATTCATCCATAAACGAAACATTTTTTTGTTTTTCGGATAACCCGCTTGCGGTTTCTTCAAAATCTTTCTTTAATTTTTCTTTTTGGGCTATTAGCGAATTAATTCTTTTATCGTAATTAAATATAACCGAATCTAAATCTTTAATTTGTTTCTTTAAGAAATTAATATTTTGTTGCGACGAGTTAAGTTCGATTTTTAAAGAAGTTTCGTCCTCTTTGATATTTTCAAATTCATTTTCTAAATCCCGCAATTTTTTTTCCATAAAAGTCTTTTCGGCGGTCTGAAGTTTCGATTCGTTTTCCGAAACCAGAATTTCTTTTTTTATTTTTTTTTCTTCCTCAGATATCTCCTCCTTCTCCGATTCTAAAGAATTTAATTCTTTTTTTAAAATATTAAGTCTTTCTCTTAGTTTAACAGATTGGCCTTCTAAATGTTTTATGTCGTTTTTTACCGTTATTTCTTCCATCTCCTTTATTTTAAGAGCCTCGCTTAACTTGGCGGCTTTATCGCCGAGTCCGTTAATTTCGGATTGCTTTGAAATATATAGCGAATTTTCTTTATCGAATTCATTTTCCTTGTCTAACTTTAATTGTTTATATTGCGATAATTTATTTTTATTTAAAAACAAATTTTGGCTTTCGATATTTTTATTTTTACCGCCGATTATAAGCCCGTTAGAAAAAAAAATAATTCCCTGTCCGGTTACGATATTTACCTCGGGAAAGAAACCTGTTAGCTTAATATGTTTCAATATAGTATCGGTATTTTTCGAATAGTAAAAATTAATTCCGATATCTCCTAAAACGATTTTTTGGGAATTTAATTTTATTTTGTCCGCTAAAGGAATAATATCTAATTCTTTGCATAGGGCGTCAAACGATTTACCGTCTTTATATAATTTATTCTTACTTTTGCCGGGAACAAAAATTCTTATTTCGCCGGTTTTATTGCTGCCGGCATAATCCAAAGCTTTTTGCGCATCTTCTATGCCGTTCACGAACACCGTTTCAAGCATATCTCGGGCTCCTTCCCATACGGCGTCTTCAAAACCCCGTTCGATTTCCATAATGTCAGACAAAGGATACGCCTCGTAATCCCTTTTCGCGCATAACAATTTTTTTGTCCCCTCGGAAAATCCTTCGCGGTTATCTATAAAATCCGATAATCCCGATATATCTATGCCTATTTTTATCAGCTCTTTTTCTAAAGCGTCTTTCTTGGATTTACACTCGTTAAGCTCCTCCAAAAGTTCCGACGATTTTAAGGAAATTTCAGATTGCGCATCTCTAAGGCTTTCTATAATTTTTGCGGCGGCGTCGGATTGATTTATCTTTCCGCTTAAAATTTTAGTTCCTTCGGCGATTTCCTGAGAAATTTTGCTTATAGAACCTTTAGTATCGTTAATCCTTGTTTCTATATTCTTAATATTTTTATTATTAAAAATCAATTTATTATTATAATTCTGCGATTTTTCGACGGCGGCGAAGATTTCGTCGTTTATCGCATCTATTTCGTTTTTTGTTTTGGATAAAAATTCTTTTTTTTCCGACACGGATTTATTCAGGGTATCGAATTTTTCGCGCAGTTTCGCAAAGTTAGATTCTTCTGCTGCCGCTTTATTTTTAAGGCTTGCGGATTTTTCTATATCTCTGTCCTTTAATCCATTTTGTTCGATTATTTCTTTTGATTTTTGAGAAATCTCCGAATCTAAATTCTTTATAGTCATATTTGCATATTCTATTGCGGAATTAAGTTTAGTCATGTCTATCGTGAGCCTGTTTTTTTCGTTAAGAGCAACTTTATATGCGGCATCCTCCTTATCGAAAGCCGTTTTTAAAACTGTTAAGCCGCTTAAGGCGGAATCGGATTTCGCGCCTGCTCCGGCAAGCTGAAGCGAATAGTCGTCAAGTTCTTTGACGAGTTTTTCGATTTCGTAAATTATCTTTCTTTTCGTCCTGTCGTAAAGAGCAAAATCATAGCGTTTTTTCTCATTTTCAAGTTCTTTGTAATTCTTTAATTTTTTGGATGCCTTTTCCAGAAATACAAGCTGTTTTTCGACTTCGCCGAATAAATCCCCTATCCTCAATAAATTGAATTCTGCGGCTTCTAATTTTTTGGATGCCGCTTTTTTCTGAATTTTATATTTTGTTATCCCCGACGCCTCTTCGAAAAAAAGTTTTAACTCGTTGGGCTTATAATTCAGGATAGCGTTGATTTTAGAAGAATCTATTATGGAATAATGCTTCGACAAGCCGCTTTCATTAAAAAAATCAAGATACTCCCTGTATGGAACCGTAATCCCGTTTATTCTGTATTCCGTCTCGTTATTTTTAAAATGCCTTCTTTCTATCATAATCTCAGAAAAATCTTTATACTTAAAATTGTTCTTCAGGTCGTTTTCGAAAACCCCCCTGCATAAGGCAACCGACGAACTTTTTCGCATGTTTGAACCGTGAAATATTATATCGTTCATATTTTTAAGCCTTAAATCCTTTAAGCTTTGCTCGCCTAGAATGAACCGTATTGCATCCACTATATTTGTTTTTCCGCATCCGTTGGGACCGACGATTATATTTATGCCTGCATCGAAAGGTATCCTTATCTTATCCGGAAACGTTTTAAATCCAAATAGTTCTATAAACTTAAGATGCATAATCACTTACCGAAAAAGCAAAATTTACTAAATTTGAGACTAAGTATATGGATGAGACAAATGTGCTCATAATATTATTGGATAATTTAACCGGCGTAAAGCCGTATTCTTTTGATAAATTTATTTCAAAAGCGGAAAAGCCTCCTTCCGGCCCTATAAAAATACTTATAGAAATGTTTTTTACGTTAAAATCGAAAGCTAACAGGAAATCTTTCAGAAACAGGCTTGCGGAAGGAGACGCTATTAATTTTGAATTAAAATTTTCCGTCATTTTAAAAGCATCCGGCAAAACTACGGGCCTGTTTATAACCGTAGAAAAATTTTTTCCGGCAAGAACCATAGCGCCTTTTGAAATTTTATCCCATTTAGACAGCTTGAAATTTATTTCTTTTTCATTTTTTAAATTGATTGACCTTTCGGTAATTACGGGAAAAATGCCGCTTACTTCCATTTCGCAAATTCTCGCTATAAGCTGGTCCATAATATGGGACGTAATAAGAGGCAGAAAAAGAAAAATTTTAGTATTGTTTCCGGAATGCGTTTCTTTCGACAATAATTCAACGCCTACATTTTTTTTTGAAATTTTAACGATTTTAGCGGATAAAACGTTTCCGGAACCGTCATAGAGCTTAATCTCGTCGCCTGTTTTTTTACGAAAAGCCTTGACGTGTCCGGCGAGGGATTCTAAAACGATTTGGCTTCCGGCGAGGCTCTCTATTTTTTCTTCTATATAAAATCTGTTGTGCATTTTAAAGCCGGTTTATTTACAATTTTTCCGGGAACGCAATTCCCGCGGAAAGAACAATCTGAATCCCCTGTTCGACCCTTAGGCCGGTATCTAATATATCGTCTTTTTTTGCGATTATATTCATTCCTATATATAGATGATTTGTAGGAATATAAACGACTCCGTAACCGTCTTTATCGTTTCCCTGTATTCCAGTGCTCGACGTTAAAAAACCGTAAATAAATTTATCTCCGCTATATCTTACTAATACAAACTTTTTGAATGAACTCTTCCCGGGAGAAAATATATCTACCCATTGCTTGGTGGATTTGTAAAGTAAATTTACCAACGGAATCTTCAGCATAAAATTTTCGTAAAAATTTATAATTGCTCTGCCTAACCAGTTTGTAATCAGGAAACCGGAAGCAAGTATTAATCCGAACAAAAGAATTAATCCTATATCCGGTATATATACATGGATATATCGCTTTATAAAAAGAGAAAAAGGGTTAAATATCTTGTTGACTTCCTTTAAAAGCCATATTATTATGAAAATGGTTATAGCTCCGGGAATTATAACCGTTAATCCCGCAAAAAATCTGTTTTTGATTTTACCCAAAAAGGCTTTGCTCATTAATCAATTTCCTTTTAAAAAACAAAGCGCTCCCTTTTATAGAGAAAGCGCTTTAAAAAATTATAGTTTCAAAATAAACCGCTTATTTCTGCGATTTTTAAAATCGCTTGCATTAATAATTATATATCTTAATCAAGATTTTTTAAATAATAAAATATCCTATGTCGTTGCAGTATTTTTTAAGGGCGTCTTTCCAATTCCTTAATTCTATATTGTAATCTTCTTTAATCTTCGAATTATCCAATATACTGCAAGCCGGCCTTTTGGCAGGTCTTGCAACCTTATCCGAAGATACCGGAATTATTTCGCAATTCGTTCTTTTAAAAACATTTACGATTTCAACGGCAAATTTATACCACGACGTATAGCCGCCGTTGGTTAAATTATAAATTTCATTCTTGGAATTATCTTTTATAATGATTTCCGAAATAGCGTATGCGGCATCTTTAGTATATGTGGGACATCCTAATTGGTCTTCTACCACTTCTATTCTTTTTTTGCTGTCGGCTAGCTTTAATATAGTATTTACGAAATTTTTCCCGTTTTTGCCGTAAAGCCATGACGTCCGCAATATTATATAGCTTGCGCCAGAATTTTTTAAGGCTTCTTCTCCGCCAAGTTTGGAAATGCCGTATTCATTTATGGGATTTGTAATATCATCCTCCGTGTAAGGAGTTTTTTTTGACCCGTCAAATACATAGTCTGTGCTTATATGGACTATTCTTGAGCCTAAAGATAAAGCGGCATCGGCTAAATTTTGCACCCCCGCGCTGTTGACCGCCTCCGCTTTTTCTTTTTCTATTTCCGCTCCGTCCACGTTAGTATATGCCGCAGAATTTATAATATAATCCGGCTTAAAAACGCCTAAGGCTTCATTTACGGTTTTAGGGTCGGCTATATCCAAATTTTTAGAATTATAATTCTTAACGAGAAAATTTACCCCTTTCAGAGCCGCATTGAGGTCGATTCCCAGCATTCCGGTTGAACCTATAAGAGCAATCTTTAGCATTATAAAATCTCACCTGTTTTCATACATTTCTTTATAATATTCTTTATAATTGCCCGACAATATTTCTTTCCACCAATTTTCGTTTTTTATATACCAATCTATCGTCTTTTCTATGCCTTTTTCTATACCGTAAGCGGGCATAAATCCCGTTTCCGAGGTAATTTTGGAAAAGTCCATGGCATATCTCCGGTCGTGTCCCGGCCTGTCTTTTACGTATTTAATAAGAGATGACGGCTTATTCAGTTTATCGAGTATGAATTTTATTATATCTGCGTTTTCCGCCTCGGAATTTCCTCCTATATTATAAACCTCGCCTGTTTTCCCTTTTTCTAAAACTAAACATATGGCATCGACGTGGTCGTCCACATATATCCAGTCTCTAATATTCCTTCCGTCTCCGTAAAGCGGTATGTCTTTATTATTTAATGCGTTTATAATGGCAAGGGGAATCAATTTTTCTGGAAACTGATACGGCCCGTAATTGTTAGAGCATCTCGATATCAAAACAGGCATGCCGTATGTATGAAAAAAGGACATCGCCAACATATCCGCGGAGGCTTTTGACGCGGAATAAGGACTCCTCGGCGAAAGCGGGGTTTCTTCGCTAAATTTTCCGGCAGCGCCCAGTGAGCCGTAAGCCTCATCGGTCGAAATCTGCAGGAATTTTTCGACGTTATGTTTCATCGACAACTCCAGCAGATTTAGAGTTCCCTCCACATTGGTTTTAACGAAAATTCCCGGAGCCGCTATCGACCTGTCGACGTGGGACTCTGCGGCAAAGTTAACAACAAAATCTATCCTGTTTTCGTTAAAAATTTTTGCCAATTCTAACTTATCGGCGATATCAATTTTATAGAATTTGTAGTCTTCAGGATAATCGGGCAGATTTTTAGGATTTGCCGCATACGTTAACTTATCTGCGTTAATCACGGCGGCATTTTTCCGCATATTCAAAATATGCCGTATAAAATTGGAGCCTATAAATCCAAAGCCCCCCGTCACAAGATATGTTTTCATAATAAATAATAACGCAATATTAAAATCAATTGCTAAAACTAGGACTGCTCATTAAGCCCGCTGCCGACCCCTGCGGCGCAGACGTTATCATATTGCCGAAACCGTATGTTCCTATGCCCCTCAATATCAACCCGAAAGAAAGTGCCCATTGGTGGAAATACGGCATATTCATATAATTTGCGATAAAGCCTATACAGCCGTTTTGATATACAGCGCCTACAGAGTTCGAAATATCTTTATGCACGGTTAAATCTATATTTTCCGTAGTATTTATGCCGAAACCGCCTATAATATTCACGTTAGCCGATAAACTCGCGTACGAAAGGGTATTAAGGCTTGTAATAACTGACGAGGTTTGCGGAAAAAGATTTAAATTTGTAGAATTAAACATATTTAATGCGTTAAGATACCCCTGGACATCGTTAATCTCGGTATAGCCTATCCCGAAAGAATCTTTTCTAAAATCCGTTATTTGAGAGTTAACGTCGTAGGCGTGAAATATATAATTATAATCGTCATAGCTTCCGTTCCCGAAAAAATACAGATTGGAAGCCGGATGTATTTTAATTCTGGCAATAATGTCGGAATTTGCGTTATCGTAATCAAAATAGTTTACCGGATTTATAAAATTGCCGGAAATAGAATGATATTGGTAAAGGCTGAATCTGAGCAAATTATTTATGCCCTTATCCGTATAGCCTTCAAAATTTAAATTAAGTCCGTATTTAAACGCGCTTTCCTGAGGAATGTAGTCGGTCTGGTCTATTAAAGGAACGCCTGACTGATTTACCGGCCTTATAAGGCCGTAGTTTATATACGGCGTTAAAAAGACCAGATAGCCTTTATTTTTTTTAGGCGAAGTAACGTAATTTTTAAAAAGCGTCGTGTTGTTATTTAACGAAGCGTAATAAATCTGCCTGTTTTTATCCGCGGAAGAAACGGCAGTATATCCGTCTTTTATGTCGTAATAACCTGTATATCTTAATCCTGCCTTAGGAGTTATATGCACGCCGGCTATAAAATTTAAAGGCATATATACTTGAGGGAATAAATCGAGCCTTTCGTCGTTCAGATATGCGGGGCTTCTAAAAACGTCGAATGACGAATGCATATTAAAATATAATGGGTTATTTAAAAAATAACCGAGTTCCGATTCCCCGTCCAGCGAGAAAGAAGGATACTCGTCAACTGTGGTATAGTTTGGAATAAATAAATTATCCAGCCTCAGAAAATTCATTCTTGCGGAATAGCCGTCCAAATCGTCGGTTATGGAGAAATTGGAAGACAGCCTGTTTTTTGTCATCTGGTAAACGTTGGTAGAAAAATCCGTATAAAAAGAATTATCGGAAGGGATATTAATGTTTGTTTTAAACGCAAGGGCGCCTAAAAAATCCATGTTGTGCGAAAACAAAAGATATCTGGTAAGATTAGGCGTCATCGAAAAACTTTTCTGGTTATCGTATTCATGCATGTAAAATCCATAGATATAACCGTTTGAATAAGGGTTGAGACTATATCTGTATTTCAGCGAATTTCCGAAACCTAAAAAACTGTAATAATTCAAATTATAAGTTAAATCCTGAGACCTGCCCAAATCGAAATAATAGCCGTCTCCCGCCTGATAACCGGTCAGGGAATTGTAGCCCATCGTGGGCATTAAAATACCGGAAGATTTTTTTGTTTTAACGGGAGTAATCATTATTGGAAGATATAAAACCGGTATGTTATGTATATAAAAAATAGAATTATACGAATAAGCGTAACTCCCCTCGTATATGTCGGATAACGACGAATATAACTTCCATGACGGCGGATTTCTTTTGCATGACGTTAAATAACCGTCTTCTATTTTATAAAATCCTTTTCCTTTATGATAAATTTTTTTACCGTAAACATATATGCTCTTATCTATATAATGAATGTGGGAATTATAAATGGTGCCTATCCTGTTTTTTAAATATACTTTAAGTTTCCGGGCTTTTGTAATAGCGCCCTTTGAATTCAGGATAACGTTTCCGGTAGCAACAGCAAAATCCGTTTTATAAAAATATACTACTTTGTCCGCTTTTAAAGTGAATTTTTTACGGGTTATCACGACTTTTCCCGTAAAAATATACGAATGATTATTTTTAACATAAGTTACTTTTTCGGCTAAAATATGAATAGAAACGGTCTTAAGGGCATAAGAGTCTTTGATGTTGAAAAAATATAAAACCGCAAAAAATAAGATAAAAAAGGTAAACTTCTTCATAAACCCTTATAATTAATCTATAATATTTTTTTTAAATTCCCCTATCAAGTATAAAGAGCCGCAAACAAGTATGATATCGTCGTTTTTTTTGTTTTTTATTGCCAGCTCTAACGAATCTTTAACGTTCCCGGATACGAAAGCATTTTTAAAATAACGGTTTTCGTCGGATAGCGCCTTAAGTTCTTCCTTATCCAAAGCCCTGTCGTTATTTAATAAGCCCGTAAAAATAATATTCCCTTTAAGAACGGACAGTCTTCTTAGCATTATTTTATAATTTTTATCTTTCATTACCGCGAAAATTATTATAAAATTATTTTTTTTAAAAACTCTCCTCAGCGAAGAGAGCATATTTTTGATGCCTTCGGGATTATGTGCCCCGTCTAAAACTATATCGTTATTTTTATACTTTATTATTTCAAAACGTCCTTCGTTTTTAAATTTTAATATTCCGCTTCTTACCGAATTTTCGTTTAATTCTATTTCCGGCTCGCCTTTAAAATAAATATCGAGAATCTCCGCAGATAAAATTCCAAGTTTTAAATTATATTTTTGATAAAATGCTTTATTGGGCAATTTTATATTTTTGATTATAAATTTTAAGCCGTAATAATTATATAAATCACCTTTTTTATATAATTTAACGTCCTGAAAAGAAAAAAACCGCGAATTCAAACTTAGAGCATGATTTTTTATAATCTCTCTTATTCGGGCTTTTTTTTCTCCGCAAACGGCAATCGAATTTTTTTTTATAATGCCCGCTTTATCTAAAGCTATCTTTTTAAGAGAGTTCCCCAATATATTTTCGTGGTCCATCGCTATATTGGTAATTACCGATATAAGCGGTTTTTCTAAAACGTTAGTGGCGTCCAACGCGCCTCCTAAACCTGCCTCTATAATGGCAATATCCACATTCTGCTCGGAAAAATACTTAAAGCATATAGCCGTCGTTAATTCAAAAAAAGACGGAGCGCCTAGCTTTTTAAAATCGTCTTTCCGGGAAACTATTTTATTAAAAAACCCGCTAAGCCTTTCAAGTTCGCTGTCTTTTATCATTTCGCCGTTAACGACTATTCTTTCGGAAAATGTCGTTAAATGAGGAGAAGTATATAGCCCTATTTTTAAGCCGTGTTCTTTTAATATGGCGTAAATAAACCTGCTTACGGAACCTTTTCCGTTAGTTCCCGCTATATGCAAGGTCTTTAAGCCGTTCTGAGGGTTGCCCGCATATCGAAGCAGGGCACTTATTCTTTCCAATCCAAAATTCATTGCAAAACCGTCCGCATCGTAAATAGCGTCCAATTTAATCATGGGCGAAAAGAATCAGCAGGTTTTTTAAAACATCCTTAAGGTCTTTTCTTTCCGCGATAATATCTATCATACCGTGTTCCAAAAGATACTCTGACCTTTGAAACCCTTCGGGAAGGTTCTGGTGGATAGTTTTCTCGATAACCCTAGGGCCCGCGAATCCTATAAGAGCTTTTGGCTCTGCGATTATAACATCTCCTAGAGTCGCAAAACTTGCCGATACGCCCCCGGTCGTAGGGTCGGTCATGACCGATATGTAAGGCATTCCCGTTCTATTGAATTCCAAAACCATGGCCGTTGTTTTTGCCATTTGCATAAGCGAATAAATCCCCTCCTGCATTCTTGCCCCGCCCGACGATGAAATGATTATAACTGGCAATCTATTTTCTATGGCGTATTCAAAAGTCTTTGCAATCTTTTCTCCCGCGACTTTGCCCATAGAACCGCCCATAAAATTAAAATCGAAAACGGATGCGGCGACCCTGATTCCATAAATTCTGCCTTCCCCTGAAACTACCGAATCGGAAAGCCCGGTTTTTTCGCTGTCTTCTCTAAGCCTGTCCTTATATTTTTTCGTATCGGTAAAATTAAGCAAATCTATCGGAACGATATCTTCAAAAAGCCTTTTAAAGCTTCCCTCGTCGAATATTATCTCTATCCTTTTATCCGCCTTCAGCCTGAAATGATAATTGCATTTCGGACAAACATCTAGATTCCTTTCCAATTCTTTTTTGTAAATAATCTCATTGCAGCTTGAGCATTTAATCCACAGTCCTTCGGGTATAGTAAGTTTTCCCTGCTCTTTCTTTCCGTTTTTCGACTTAAATAAAAGCATAAGTGATTATGGATAACCGGATTTCGTAAAAAAAATCAAAAACACGATTTTATATCCGATGAAAATTCGGATATTTTTTTTATTATTTCCCGCTTATCGCCAATATTGTCCTCTATAAACTGAATAATTTTAGAACCTATTATTATGGCATCGGAATATTTCGCTATATCTTTTACCTGCTCTTTTGAGGATATTCCAAAACCCACGCCTACGGGTATCGAACTTATCTCCTTAATCTCTTTTACTTTGGAATAAATCGTTTCAGGCAGGCTTTTTCTTGCGCCGGTGACTCCCGTAACGCTGACGTAATAAACGAAACCTTTAGAACCGGACAGTATTTGCTTCATTCTGTCTTTGCCGGTCGTAGGAGCAAGCAGATAAATCTGATATATTCCTTTTTCTTTTATATATTTTGTTAATTCGCCGCTCTCTTCGGGAGGTAAATCTACCACTAAAACACCGTCAATTCCGGCTTTTGCCGCACCTGCGGCAAATTTTGCGCCTAAAACAAAAACAGGATTGTAATAAGTAAAAAATATTACAGGAATATCCCGAAAAGCTTTTAGCGTCTTTATAAAGGTAAAAGCGTCTTCCATCGAAATTTTATTTTTTAACGCCCTTTCATAAGATTTTTGTATCGCTTTACCGTCAGCCATGGGATCGGAAAAAGGAAAGCCCAGTTCTATCATGTCCGCCCCGTTGTTTACCAGCGTTTTTGCAATTTCCAGAGAGGTTTCCATATCGGGGTCTCCTATGGATATAAAAGGTATAAAAGCTGTTTTATTTTCGGTTCTTAATTTTATAAAAACCTTATCAATTTTGTTATCTTTAGCCATTTTTTTATTATTTTATCGTTAATTTTATATTTTGCCCGAAACGCTCCGTTATTTTTCTTTCGATAAAAAATACTCGGAAATTGTATGCATATCTTTATCCCCTCTTCCGGAAAGATTTATAACTACCGTTTTACCATTTATGCTTTTTTTTATTTTTTCTAAATATGCAATCGCATGGGAACTTTCCAGCGCGGGAATAATGCCTTCGAGTTTGCAAGTCGCCATAAAAGCCTTAACCGCTTCATCGTCTGTTACGCTGTCAAAGATAATCCTTTTTTTATCAGCAAAATAACTGTGCTCCGGACCGATGCCGGGATAATCCAACCCGGCCGCAATAGAATGGGCATCTTTAATTCTGCCGTATTCGTCCTGAAGCAGGTAGGTTTTGTTTCCGTGCAAAACTCCGGGCTTCCCTCCGGAAATGGAAGCGGCGTGCATGCCGGTTTCAATGCCGTAACCTCCGGCTTCGACCCCATACATCTTAACGCCGCCGTATTTAAAAAAAGGATAAAATAATCCGACGGCGTTGCTTCCTCCTCCTACGCAGGCTATCAAAATATCCGGTATTTTTTTAAGCTGTCTTAAAACCTCTTTGCCAATAACCGATTGGAAATCTCTGACGAGCAACGGATAAGGGTGAGGGCCGGCAACGGTTCCAATCATATAATATGTAGTTTTAACATTTGTAATCCAGTCTCTTAACGCTTCGTTCATTGCATCTTTAAGCGTCTGCGAACCGGATTCGACGGGATTTACTTTTGCCCCAAGAAGCTCCATTCTGAAAACGTTTTGCTTCTGTCTTTCCACGTCTTTTTTGCCCATAAATACTTCGCATTCCAAACCGAATAATGCGCAAACCGTAGCCGTCGCTACGCCGTGCTGTCCGGCGCCGGTTTCGGCTATAATCCGCTTCTTACCCATTTTAACGGCAAGCAAAGCCTGCCCTATCGTATTATTTATTTTATGCGCGCCAGTGTGATTTAAGTCTTCCCGTTTAAAATATATATCAGATTTATAGACCTTAGAGAGTCTTTCCGCGAAATATAAAGGGCTTGGCCTTCCAACATAATTTTTAAGGTAATAATTAAACTGTTTTATAAATTCTTTGTCGTTCCTTATCTTTTTATAAAACTTCTCAAGTTCCGTAACTGCCGGCATCAGCGTTTCCGATATATACCTTCCGCCGTATTCGCCAAAATGACCGTTTTTATCAGGCAATTTCATATGCGGCCCCCTTAAAATTCTTAAAAAATAAATCCATCTTTCCGCGGTTTTTTTTACCGGGAAAATCCTCTATCTTCGATGAAAGGTCTATACCGTACGGCCTTACAGTTTTAAGAATATATTTTATGTTGTCCGGCCCTATTCCGCCGGCGATTATCAAATCGTCCATATTTACGTTTTTTAAAAGACGCAGGTCAATCGGCTTGCCTGTTCCTCCATATACGCCTTTTCCATCGAATACGTCCAAGAGTATATTGACCCCCGCTTTTTTGAAATAATTAATTTTTTCCAAATCTTTGTCTTCTTTTAAATGCACCGCCTTTAAAACGATTTTTCTATCGGCATCTAAATTTTCTATATATTCTAAAGATTCCGTTCCTGAAAGCTGTATTATGTCTATGCCGGATTCGCCGATTATCATTTTGACTTTTTCCGGTTCTTCGTCGACGAATACTCCGGTAATTATAACATTTCTTTTAACCGATAAAAAATCTTTCTCATATCCCGTTTCCGTTTTTCTGATTTCTGCCGCAATCTCTTTTGCCGTTTCGGGCGAAACGTATCTCTTGGACTTTTCGTAAAAAATAAAGCCGAGGGTATCCGCGCCAAGGGCTAAAGCGTCGCGGGCATCGCATATATTGGTTATGCCGCATATTTTAACTTTTGGGATATTCAACATTATAAATAATCATTCATGGCATAGGGAAGTAAAAGATTTCTTAATTTTTCCGACGCATCTTCCGAAGTAACTAGGGCTTCCCCGATAAGAAAAGAGTTTATCCCTCTTTTCATAAGCATTTCGATATCTCCTCTGCCGTTAATTCCGCTTTCAGCGACAATCAACTTTCCGGCGGGTATTTTTTCTGCGATAGCCGCGGTCTTGAACAGGTCGGTTTTAAACGTCCTTAAATCCCTGCTGTTTATGCCGATAATTTCGGCATTATATTTATAGGCTATATCAAGCTCCCTTTCGTCCGATATTTCGGTAAGCACTTCTAAGGAAAGCTCGCGGGAAAGCTCAAGAAGATTTTTATATTGCTTTTCGTCTAACGCTTTTATAATTAATAGAATAGCGTCAGCTTCGATTATTTTAGACTCGAAAACCTGTATTTCGTCAATTATGAAATCTTTTCTAAGAATAGGAAGTTTTACGGATTTCCTAACTTTTAAAATGTCCGACGGACTGCCCATGAAAAATTTCTTATCCGTAAGAACGGAAATTGCGCTCGCCCCTCCTTCCTCATAAGCGATAGCCATTTCGTCCGGTTTATAATCCGGCAATAAAATTCCTTTTGACGGAGACGCTTTTTTAACCTCGGCTATTATACTGCAAATCCTGTATGAAACAGCCTCGCCGTTAGACCTTGGCTTTAATGCTCCTTTAAGGCTTCTTAATCCGTTAAACGCTTCTAATGCCGCGGCTTTATATTCCGGTTCGTTAATCTGCGCCTTAAATCTTTCTATCTCTTTTTTCTTTTCCTTTAAGATATCGTCTAATATCATTTTACCCTTAAATCATTAAAGTATATTTTAATATTTATTGGAAATTTCAACAAGGTTGAGGAGGGTTTTTAACGCGTTCCCAGATTCTACCGAATATCTCGCTTCTTTAAAAGCGTCTTTCAGATTGCCCGCTTTTCCGGAAACTAAAATTGCAAAACCCGCGTTTAAGATTGCCATTTCCGCTCTCGGACTTCTATTCCCGCTGACGATATCGTATATAATTTTCGCGTTCGAAACAACGGAAGCGGATTTAAATTCATCTTCTTTAAAAAAGTTAAATCCGTATTCTTCCGGATTAAACTCAAGATATTTTACGGCGCCGTCGTTCAGTTCATAGATATCGGTTACCGACGAAAGGCTTATCTCATCCATCCCGTCCCTGCTATGCGCCACGAAAGCCCTTCTGGTATTTAATATTTTAAGAACTTCTACGATTTTTTCGGATAAACTCTTGGAATAAACGCCTATTACATAACTTTTTACTCCCAATGGATTCGTTAAAGGGCCTAATATATTGAATATAGTTTTAAAACCCAATTCTTTTCTTATCGGAGCGGCATATTTCATTGCGGTATGAAATTTTTGGGCAAATAAAAAGCCTATATTGGCATATTCTATCGACCTTAAAACCCCCTCGGCATCCAAGGAAATGTTTACCCCTAATTCTTTAAGGACGTCCGCGCTTCCCGATTTGGAAGAAACGGCATAGTTTCCGTGCTTTGCTATTTTAACTCCAGCTCCTGCCGCAATTAAAGCGGCGCATGTAGATACGTTGAAAGTGTTTTTGGAATCGCCGCCGGTTCCGACGATATCCACCAACGCCGCTCTATATTCATCTTTAATATTTACGGCAACGGCATTTTCTCTCATGGCAAGAGCGGCGCCTGCAATCTCTTCGACTGTTTCGCCTTTAATTTTTAAAGACGTCAAAAAAGAGGCGATTTGAGCATCGGTAAGCCCTCCTCTCAGAATCATATCGAATATTTCGTAAGATTCGTCCTTGGTTAAATCATTATTATTTATAACGTGTCCTAATAAATTTTTGATAAAATCTTCTTTCATTTAATTTCGCCGGTAAGTTAAACAGATAAAAAATTACGCATTATTTGCTTCCCGCAATAGGTAAGCACGGACTCGGGATGAAACTGCACTCCGTACACTTTGTGTCCTTTAATTTCTATCCCCATAATTTCGTTATCGTCTAAACTGGTCGACGTAACGCTTATGATTTCCGGCAGGTTCTCTTTTCTGATAATTAGAGAGTGGTATCTTGTAGCCTCGAAAGGGTTAGGCACGTTGTTATAAATAATAGAGGAATCATGGCTTATTGAGGAAACTTTTCCGTGCATCACGTTTTTTGCGCGTATTATATCGGCTCCGAAAGCATAGCCTATCGCCTGGTGTCCGAGACAAACGCCAAGTATGGGTATTTTTGAATAAAAACTCTTAATGACGTCGACCGTAATTCCTGCTTCGACGGGGGATTTGGGGCCGGGCGATATAACGATTTTTTCCGGTTTCATTTTTATAATATCGACGATGTCTATGGCGTCGTTTCTGAAAACGACGGAGTCGCAGCCTAATTCGCCGATATACTGAACGATATTATAAGTAAAAGAATCGTAATTGTCTATGACCAATATCATAATTATTTAATTGAACCTGCGGGTTAGATTAAACGCGGCTATCAAATGCTTTAATTTATTTTCGGTTTCCGTGAATTCGTTTTCAGGCGTAGAGTCGTACACTATGCCCCCGGCGGCTTGAATATACGCCGCGTCTTTCTTAAACAAAGCCGTCCTTATTGTTATGCAGAATTCCATTTTGCCGCATCTGTTATCTTCCAAAAAACCGAAATATCCTACGCCTCCGGCATAAACGGCTCTTTTTGAATTTTCCAGCTCGTTTATTATTTCCATGGCTCTTACTTTAGGCGCGCCGGTAACGGTACCTGCGGGATATGCCGCTTTAATCAAATCGAATGCGTCCATGCCGTCTTTGATTTGCGAGACAACGCTGGTAACTATATGCTGAACGTGGGAATATTTTTCTATATACATGAGTTTTTCTATTTTTACGGTTCCTTTCTCGGAAACTCTCCCTATATCGTTCCTGCTTAAATCTATAAGCATAATATGTTCGGCGCGTTCTTTGGGATCGTTTAGCAGTTTATCCGCAAGATAGTCGTCTTCGGCGGGATTCTCGCCCCTTTTTATAGTGCCTGCAATAGGCCTTGTTTCGATATTGCGGTCCCCCTCCAGTTTTACAAGGTTTTCGGGGGAGGAACCCGTAACGACGAAATCGTCAATTTTAAGATAAAACATATAAGGGGACGGGTTTACGAGCCTTAGCGCACGGTAAAAAAGAAACGGGTCGGGAGGATTAAGAATTTTTTTTCTGCGCGATATCTGAACCTGAAATATATCGCCTCTTAGTATATATTCTTTTGCGGTTAAAACTTTTTGTTTAAATTCGTCGAAACCGGTTTCGTCTATTATTTCGATATCGCAAATTTTACTGCCTTCGCCTTTTTCTATTCCAAAATCTTTCTTTTTTATTTTACCGGCCATTTTATTTATCCTTAAAACGGCGGACTCATATTCCTGTTTTAAACGTTCTTTGCCGGAATCGTCCCTGTATATAAACGATATTATTTTAATGGCCTGATTTAAGGCGTCGTAAACGATAACGTCGCGGGGAAGCATAAAAAAAAGGTCGTAAACATCCGTTACGTCTGTTTTCTCCGGAGGCAGTTTTTCTATAAGACTATTTATTTCATATCCAAGATAGCCGAATAATCCGCCTATAAACCCTTCGGACAGGCCTTTTCCGTAAAGGTTAAATTTTGAAAGGATTTTTTTTATAAATATAAAAATATCTTCGCTTAAATCGTTTAAGCTTGTCTTTTCGGGAAATCCGAATTTATGGCCGGTAAAATTATCGATATTAAGTTCGCCTTTATAAAGGCTGACGGCCAGGAATGGATTTAAGCATATAAATGAGTATCTCCCCCATTTTCCTACGCCTTCGGTGCTTTCGAAAAAAAATGCGTACCTTTCTTTATAAAACGACGAAAATATAGATATAGGCGTATCCATATCCCCGCTAATTTCGTATATAATAGGAATTATATTGAATGAATCGGGTATGCTTAAAACGTCTTCGTAATTCATCATAGGCATAATAAAGAATTATATCACATTACCGCCGTTATTGCGAGCGCAACTACACGGCAATCTATTTATATATCTATATTTATGCCGTAATAAGAACCGCTTTTTCTTCCGCCGTTGAGGATGCAACATACGAAGTTTATTTATGGCAATTTATGGCGCGGTTAAACAGGCGGCATAGTTTATAATGCCTGCGATAAATTAGCCGCTTTATGATTTTTTTTCTTCTTTTGCAACAAACTCGATTAACCCTAAGGCACTTGCGTCGCCCGCTCTATAGCCTGTTTTTATTATTCTTACATACCCGCCCGGCCTGTCGATAAATCTTGGACCTAAATCCTTAAAGAGCTTGGAAGTCGCATTTTTGCTCCTGAGTCTTGAAAATGCGATACGCCGCCTCGCGGTGGTATCCGATTTGCCGAGAGTAATAAGTCTTTCGATATAACTTCTCAAAACCCTGGCTTTAGGCAGTGTTGTTTCTATTCTTTCAAACTCTATAAGCGAAGAAGCCATGTTTCTCATAAGAGCGGCTCTATGTGACGATGTCCTGTTTAATCTGGTTTTAATTTTTCCGTGTCGCATTTTAACCTCTACGATATAAAATTAATTAATTATTTTTCCTGTTTTGAAACTGTCTCGCCGCCTAATTTCATTCCAAAACTCAATCCCATAGTAGATAAAACTTCTTTTATCTCATTAAGGGATTTCCTTCCGAAATTCTTTGTCCTAAGCATTTCTCCTTCAGTTTTTTGAACCAATTCGTGAATAGTTTTTATATTGGCATTTTTAAGGCAATTTGCCGACCTAACGGAAAGTTCAAGTTCGTCCACGCTTTTAAGCAGATTTTCGTTTAAATAATTTTCAACGGGTCTTTCGGAGTCCGTTTGCGGTTTTTTTTCATAAAATTTGTCCATCTCCCCAAAGGTCGCGAATGACGAAATCTGGTCCTGTAAAATTAAAGCGGCTGAAGTGAGGGCGTCTTCCGGCGTAATATAGCCGTTCGTAAATATTTCCATAATAAGCTTATCGTAATCCGTTATGCCGCCGACTCTGGCATAAGAAACATCCATCGTAACTTTTTTAACGGGGGAAAACGAAACGTCTAGGGCTATGGTTCCTATGGGCGCTTCTTCGCGGACGTTAAATTCGCTGGGAACATATCCTCTTCCTCCCGTTACAAGCATTTGGGCCTTAAAATGACCCCCTTTGGCAATGCTTAAAATCTTTTTTTCTTTATTTACCACTTCGATATTTTGGGATGTTTTAATATCGGACGCCAAAATATCTCCTACCCTGTCTATGTCGATATAAACCAATTCGGACTGGTCGGAAGTCATGTCGAAATCTATATCTTTAAGATTCAATATGATTTCCGTAACATCTTCCAGAACTCCCGGTATTGAAGTGAATTCATGTGATACGCCTTCTATTTTAATTTCAGATATTTTATATCCGACAATCGAAGACAAAAGAACCCTGCGCAAAGCATTCCCGACGGTCGTTCCAAAACCTCTTTCTAACGGTTCTACGGTAAGTTTTCCATAATAATCGGTATATGTTTCCTTTTCAAATTCTATTTTTTTTGGCTTAATAAGCGAAAGCCAATTTTTTTTCATATTGCCTCCAAAAAATTTTATTCGGCGCCTATTTAGAATAAAGTTCTACTATAAGCTTTTCATTAGCCGTAGATATAATTTCGTCTCTTTCCGGAATGCTTTTTAAAGAGCCTTGATAGGCTTCGGCATTCAATTCAAAATATTCGGGGCGGGTTTTCCTAACGGCAGACTCCAATGAATTATTTATAACTTCGCATTTTCTGCTTTTTTCGCAAATCGTAATCTGTTCCCCCGGTTTTAAAATATAAGACGGAATGTTTACCTTTCTGCCGTTAACCAGAAAATGGCCGTGGGTAATTAAAAGCCTTCCTAATTTGCGCGAAACGGCAAATCCCAATGTATAAACCGCGTTGTCGAGCCTTCTTTCTAATAGGGAAAGTAGATTTTCACCCGTAATTCCCTTCATCCTTTCGGACGTTCTATATGTTTTTTTAAACTGTTTTTCCATAAGGCCGTACGTTCTTTTCAGCTTTTGCTTTTCTCTCAACTGCTCTCCGTATTCGGATAATTTTCTCCTGATTCCTTTATGCTCGCCGGGGGCATATTCTCTTTTATCGTATGAGCATTTATCGGAAAAACATCTGTTGCCTTTTAAAAAAAGTTTTCCTCCTTCCCTTCTGCACAACTTGCAAACCGGACCGTTGTATTTTGCCACCTTTTCACCTCGTAAATTTTACAATAACGCTTAATATATATAAATATAATATAACGACAAATATAAAGTTTAAACTCTCCTTCTTTTCGGAGGCCTGCATCCGTTATGCGGTATAGGAGTAACATCTTTTATCAACGTAATATTAAATCCCGAGCTTTGAAGCGCCCTTAACGCCGATTCCCTGCCTCCGCCCGGACCCTTTATGTAAACTTCTATATTGGAAACTCCGTAATCGGAAACTCTTTTAGCCGCCTGTTCGGCGGCTACCTGCCCCGCGTAGGGAGTGCTTTTTCTCGAACCCTTAAATCCGCTTGTGCCGGAACTTGCCCATGCGAGAACGTTTCCGCTTAAATCGGTAATACTCACTATCGTATTATTAAATGTAGATTTTATATGGGCGATTGCGTTTTGAATATTTTTTTTCTCTTTTTTCTTTTTCGGTGCATTTTTTTTAACGTTGGCCATTTATACCTCGGATACCTCTTAAATTAAAATTTATTTGTTATATAAACTATTTTGCTTTTGCGGCGGCTACGGTGGATTTTCTTGGCCCTTTTCTCGTCCTTGCGTTAGTTTTCGTCCTCTGTCCCCTGGCGGGCAATCCCTTTTTATGCCTCAACCCTCTATAGCTACCAATATCTATTAATCTCTTAATATTCATTTGGACTTCTCTTCTGAGGTCGCCTTCTACTTTAAACTCGTTATCTATAAACTGCCTGATATTGTTAATCTGTATGTCGGACAAATCTTTTACCTTAATGTCTAAGCTGACGCCCGATTTTTCTAAAATCCTGTTGGACAATGCTTTGCCGATGCCGTAAATATAAGTTAAAGCCACTTCTATCCTCTTATTTTTAGGTAAATCTATTCCTGAGATTCTTGCCATTTTTCCTCCTTTTTAGCCTTGGCGCTGCTTGTGTTTAGGGTTTTCGCAAATTATCCTGACGACCCCTTTCCTTTTGATTACTTTGCACTTATCGCATATTTTTTTTACGGAAGACCTTACTTTCAATTTTGGCTCCTTTGCTTTTTTTCTATTTATTTTATATAACTTTAATTAATTTACTTTCCTCTGAATATAATCCGTCCTCTTGTCAAATCATAGGGGGACAACTGAACGGTTACTTTATCGCCGGGAAGAATCTTAATATAATGCATGCGCATTTTCCCCGATATATGCGCCAGCACTTTATAGCCGTTTTCTAATTCGACCCTGAACATTGCGTTAGGCAAAGGTTCGACCACGGTTCCGTCAACTTCTATTAAATCTTCTTTATTGGACATAAATTTTCCTATGTAAGAATTTGCTGTCCTTCTTTTGTTATCGCGACGGTGTGCTCAAAATGAGCAGAAAGGCCGCAATCTTTTGTAACGACCGTCCATCCGTTTTTTTTTATTCTTACTTTATGACTAAATTCGTTAACCATAGGCTCGATAGCTATGACCATGCCGTCCTCGATTAATATATCGTTATCTTTAATATAATAATTAGGAACCTGAGGCTCTTCATGCAATTTAAAGCCTACTCCATGTCCGACAAAATCCCTTACGACGGAATATTTGTTTTTTACCACGAAATCTTCTATTGCTTTAGAAACGTCGTTTATTTTATTGCCGTAAACAGCCTTTGATATTCCAATATTTAACGCTTCCCTCGTAACGCTTATCAAGTCAAAAGCCGAACCGGATATATCGCCTACCGGAACGGTAACGGCGGCATCGGCATAATAACCGTTATAATAGGAGCCAAAATCTAAACTTACTATATCACCTTCCTTAAGTCTCCTCTGCGAAGGAAATCCATGCACGACTTCTTCGTTTACCGAAACGCAGATAGAAAACGGAAATCCGTTATATCCCTTAAACGCCGGCAAAGCTTTTAACGATAATGCGGCCCTTTCGGCGGCAATGTCATACTCGATTGTCTTAATGCCCGGCTTGGTTATTTCTGAAAGTTCATTTAATACTTTATTTACGATTTCGCCTGCTTTTTTTATGCCTTCGATATCCGCTTTATTTTTTAGATTTATCATCCGTCGTTCAGATATTCGAAATTATTTCGTTCTCGACCTCTTTCGGAGATTTGCTTCCGTCAATCCTGATTACTTTGCCTAATTTTTCAAAATGTTCGACCAGAGGATGCGTGACTTTATGATACGTGGCAAGCCTGTTTTTAATAACTTCGGGTTTATCGTCGTCTCTTGTAGCCAACGCTACTCCGCAATCATCGCATAATTCGTCTTTTTTAGGCTTATTGAATTTCATATGGTACACCTTTTTGCATTTCGGGCACACTCTTCTATTCGTTAGCCTTTCAAGTATCGCTTCGTCTTTGACGTCTATATAGATTACTTTATCTACTTCAAGGTCAAACTCTTTAAGCATCCCGTCAAGCAGTATATTTTGAGATAAATCTCTCGGAAACCCGTCAAATAAGAAACCGTTTTTATTAAGATTTTGCTCGATATTCGCTTTGATTATTTTTGCCACTAAATCGATTGGAACAAACTCGCCTTTATCCATAAAAGACTTGGCGATTTGGCCAAGTTCGGTTTTTTTTTCGACGTTTTCCCTTAAAAGATCGCCCGTTGATATCAGAACAAAACCTTTTGTATTTGCAATGTTTTTAGCCTGAGTTCCCTTTCCCGCACCGGGAGGTCCTATAAGTATGTAAATCTTACTTTTCATTTTTCCCCCTTTTGATTATTATTAATTTATAAATTCAATGACTATTTTTTTGATGCTTTTTTTAATAAGCTGTCGTAATTTCTGTATAACAAATGCGACTGTATCTGAACTATAGTGTCCATAGCGACTACGACGACTATTAAAAGGCCCGTTCCGCCGAAATAAAACGGCACGTGAAATTTGTTTATTAAAATAGTCGGCAATAAACAGATTAAAGAAACGTATATTGCCCCTATAAAAGTTACCCTGTTTAAAATCTTATCTATATATGAAGCGGTCGATTTCCCCGGTTTAATTCCCGGAACGTTACCGCCGTATTTGCGCAAATCGTCCGCAACGTCGTCAACTTTAAAAGTAATTGCGGTATAAAAATAGCAAAAGAAAAAAATCAATACGACGAAAGCAATATTGTAAGGCAGTCCTGAAGGGTTTAAATATCCGGAAATTCTTTCAAAAATCGGAACTTTAATAAAATTGGCTATTGTCGCTGGAAAAAGAAGTATCGACATTGCAAAAATAGGCGGGATTACGCCGGGGGTGTTTATTTTTAAAGGAAGATAGCTTGTTTGGCCGGAATATAGCTTTCTGCCTATCATTTTTTTTGCATACTGCACCGGAATGCGCCTCTGGGCCGATTCCACGAAAACGATAAAACCTATGACCAGAATCATTAAAGCCAATATTAAAACTAAAAGCATTATGTTGATTTCTCCTAACCTTACCATTTTTATGGTATTTATAAACGCTCCCGGAATAGCCGCGACGATTCCCGCGAATATAATAAGCGATATTCCGTTGCCTATGCCGTGTTCGGAAATCTCTTCGCCAATCCACATCACGAATATAGTTCCAGCCGTAAGGGCTATGACTGAAATAATCATAAAACTCATGCCTGGACGGCTTACCACGGGCGACCCCATCGGGCTTCTCATGGATTCTATTCCGTAGCTTATCCCTACCGACTGAAACAGGGAAAGAACTACCGTACCGTACCTTGTATATTGCATAAATTTTTTCCTTCCCGATTCGCCTTCTTTTTGCAATCTGTCCAAAGAAGGAATGACCATGGGAAGCATCTGGAATATGATGGACGAACTAATGTAAGGCATTATTCCAAGGGAAAATATGGAAAAACGGGCTAACGCTCCTCCGGTAAACATATTAAAAAGTCCGAATAAATTACTGTTGGATGCGTTAAAGAATTGGGACAACGCGACGGGGTCTACGCCTGGAGTAGTTATGTGGACCCCAATCCTGAACACTACGAACATTAAAAGAGTATAAAATATTCTATTCCGTAATTCAGGTATTTTTCCTACATTTTCAAAACTTTGCGCCATTATTATATTATCCTTACAGTTCCGCCGTTCTTTTCAATTTTTTCTTTAGCGCTCTTAGATATCTTATTGCAGACAACGTTAATTTTCCTGCCGATTTCGCCTGAGCCCAATAATTTATATTTATTCTCTTTATTCTTTAAAATTCCGTTCAGCTTCAAAATATCTATATCTATGTCTTCGCTTTTTAAATTTTCTAAAGAGGTAAAATTAATAATCGCCATATGCTCTCTAAGGGGATTATTGAAGCCTCTTTTGGGAACCCTTCTGATGTAAGGCATTTGTCCGCCTTCAAATCCCGGCCTCACTCCGCCGCCGGCCCTTGCGTTCTGGCCTTTGTTTCCTTTTCCGGACGTCTGTCCGTGGCCTGACCCTGCGCCTCTTCCAAGCCTTTTAATTTTTTTATTATTGTGTTTTCCGAATTCGCTTAAATTAATCATTTATTTACAATCCCCTGCTCTTAAAATAATTATTTGATTACGATTTTTTCCTTCTTTTTACCAGTTCTCCCTTATAGAAAAATGACGAAATACATTTCAAAGTAGCATTTGCGACGTTATGCGGATTTGAAGAGCCTATGGACTTGGCGTAGACATTCCTTACGCCGGAAAGTTCGAATATCGCCCTCATGGCGCCGCCGGCGATTATTCCCGTTCCCTCTGGGGCAGGCTTCATAAACACGTAACCGGCGCCGCTTTTGCCATATTGTTCGTGAGGGATAGTATTTTTATGAACTTTAACCCTCATCAAATTTTTTTTTGCCTGTTCTGTGCCTTTCCTTATCGCTTCCGGCACTTCTTTAGCTTTGCCCAGGCCTATGCCGACAAAATTGGAATCGGGGTCTCCGGCTACTACCAATGCAGAGAAACCAAATCTCCTTCCGCCCTTGACCACTTTTGCGACCCTTGAAATATGAATAACTTTATCTTTAATATTTAAATCTTCAACTTTTAATTTGTCCAAATTATCCTCCTCGTATTTATATTTCTCTTTAATTAAGCGTTTATAACTTTTAAAGAGAAAATATGTATTCCATTCGGAATAGCATATGTCGATTTAAAAATTTAAACCGTTTTCACGCGCGGCGTCGGCTAATGCTTTAACCCTTCCATGGTAAATATATCCGTTTCTATCGAACGCAACATCGATTATTGATTTGTTTTTGCACTGCTCGGCTATTTCCTTTCCTACGATTTTTGCGGCTTCTATATTTCCTTTATGTCCTTTAATTTTTTCCCTCATATCTTTAGAAAGGGAAGACGCCTGCACAAGTACATTATTATCTGACGAAAATACCTGGACGTATATATTGTTTAAACTTTTAAACACGCACATCCTGGGCTTAACGTTATTTTTCATAATCTTTTTTATGTGCGCCTTCCTGCGCAGCCTTTTTTCGATTTTATTTTTCATAAACAATTCCTTTTTTTAATCAAAATTTTTATTTTCCGGAAGCTTTGCCGACTTTGCGTCTTATAACTTCATTCGAATATTTAATCCCCTTACCCTTGTAAGGCTCTGGTTTTCTTAAGCCTCTTATGCGTGATGCGACAAGTCCGACGAGCTCTTTATCGTAGCCTGAAATTTTAAGCAGCGTGTTTTTATCGACGGCGATATTGATGCCTTCGGGAATTATAAAATTGACCTGATGCGAAAAACCCAAGTTTAATATGAGATTTCTATTTTTTACTTCTGCTTTGTATCCCACCCCGATAATCTCCAGGTCTTTTGAAAATCCCTGCGCTACGCCGTTAACCGCATTGGCGACGATAGTTCTCGTCAAACCCGTATATTTTTCAAAATCGGGATTGTTGTCTTTCAATTTTACGTAAATAAGGGAGTCAGTTAAATCAATAATTATTCCTTCAGGAATTTTTTTCGATATTTTTCCCAAAGAGCCAGATGAAGTAAGAATATCTCCGTTCAGTTCGACTTTAACGCCTTTTGGAATTTCTACCGGTTTTTTACCTATTCTCGACATTTATCGTTACCTTTTATTTTTTAATATGTTAAAAAACTTTTATTAATGAAAGTCCGCCGATTTTCTTTTCTTTACATTCGACATCCGATAAGATTCCCGAAGAAGTCGAAAAAATTTCCATTCCTAAACCGTTTTTAAACGGCCTGATATCTTTAGCTTTCTTATAAAACCTTATTCCGGGAGTGCTTGTGGTCTTTATGTCAATTATAGTGGGTTTTTTGCTTTCAAAATATGCAAGTTTTATATCGATGTTTTTGGTTGAAACGACGTCGGCATTTTCGATGGAATAATCTTCTATGAATCCTTCCCTTTTTAATATTCCGCAAATATTTTCCTTTAACCCTGAATAAGGCATGCTTACTTTTTCTTTGCCCGCTTTATACGCGTTTTTTATTCTAACAATCATATCTGAAATCGGATAAGTCATCTTTTCTTTTTATCCTCGCTTAAATATATTAAATAAATAAATTATTTCTTTATTACCAGCTTGATTTTGTAACTCCGGGAATAAGCCCTTTGCTCGAATAAGTCCTGAAGCAAATTCTGCACATATCGAATTTTCTGTAATAGCCGCGGGGCCTTCCGCAAATAGGACATCTGTTGTGCGCCCTGACTTTAAACTTCGGATTCCTAATTGCTTTAATTATCATAGACTTTTTTGCCATATGCCTAATCTCCTAATTTCTAAAGGGAAAATTAAAACTTTTTAAAAGTTTATATCCGTCTTCGTTATTATTAGCCGATGTTACTATCGTTATGTTCATTCCTTTAATCTTTTCAATAAGTTCATAACTTATTTCGGGAAAAATCACCTGCTCCTTTACGCCTAAGGTATAGTTGCCGCGGCCGTCGAATGCTTTCCTGGAAACCCCCTTAAAATCTCTAACTCTTGGAAGAGACACGTTTATAAGCTTATCGAAAAAATCATACATCCTATCGCTTCTTAACGTGACAAAACAGCCTATTTCCTGATTTTCTTTTAACTTAAAAGCCGCGATAGACTTTTTAGCCTTTGAAACCACGGGTTTTTGACCGGCAATTTTAGACAGTTCGGCTACCGACTGTTCGATTATTTTTGAATTAGAAGTCGCTTCTCCTAGACCCATATTGATGACTATCTTCTCCAGTTTGGGTATCTGATGTATATTTTTATAGCCCATCTCTTTTATTAATTTGGGAACAACGTCTTTTTTATAAATTTCTTTATATCTTGCAGTCAATTTTAATTCCTCCAAAATTAAACTTCGGCTCCGCATTTCTTGCAAAGCCTTACTTTTTTTCCGTTTTTATCGATATTAACCAAAAACTTAACGGCTTTTTTGCATTTAGGACAATATAGGCCTACATTCGAAATATTTACGGGGCCTTCTTTGTCTATTATGCCGCCGGGTTCTTGCGCGCTTCTCGGCTTAATATGCCTTTTAATCATATTGACTTTTTGGATATATACCCTGTTCTTTTCTCTGTCAACGCGAATAATCTTTCCGGATTTTCCTTTTTCTTTGCCTGCCAAAACCATTACGTTATCGTTCTTTTTTAATTTTATAGTCATTTTATAAAACCTCTGGCGCTAATGATATAATTCTCATAAATTTTTTTGCCCTCAACTCTCTTGCCACGGGACCGAAAATGCGGGTTCCGATAGGTTCGTTCTGATTGTTTATCAGTACGGCGGAATTATTATCGAATCTTATATAGCTTCCGTCGGGACGTTTAACCTCTTTTACGGTTCTAACGATAACCGCTTTCGAAACATCGCCTTTTTTAACCTTAGAATTTGGAATCGCTTCTTTTATAGAAACGACTATTATGTCTCCTATGCCGGCATATTTGCGCTTTGAGCCTCCAAGAACCTTAATGCACATAAGCTTCTTTGCGCCTGAATTATCGGCGGATTTTAGAACCGTTTGCATTTGAATCATTGTTATAGCCTCATAATATTTAATTGCATTAAAAAACTTTTTCTAAATTCCATCTTTTTTCTTTAGATAAAGGACGCGTTTCTACAAATAAAACTTTATCTCCTACATGAGCTATATTTTTCTCGTCATGAATCTTAAATTTTTTAACTTTTTTTACATATTTTTTATAAACAGGATGCTTTATTATATCGGATACCTCGGCAACGATAGTTTTATCCATTTTATCCGACGTAACTATGCCGGTATATGTTTTTTTCATAATGAGCTCCCATTTTTTCTTCTGTTTAAAATAGTTTTTATTCTGGCGATATACCTTTTAACCGTTCTAATCCGCCTTGAGTTTTCCAAGGTTCCCAAAGATTTTTGAATGGCAAGATTAAAGATTTCCTTTCTGAAATCCGATTCCTTAACTTTAAGTTCGTTATCGTTCATAGCGTTTAATTCATTAAATTTCATATATTAAAATTCTCCTCTCTCTATAAATATCGTTTTAAGAGGCAATTTATGCGACGCCAATCTTAAAGCTTCCCGGGCGATTTCTTTGGATATTCCTTCCATTTCATAAAGAACCAATCCGGGCCTTGCGACGCATACCCATTCCTCGACGCTGCCTTTTCCTTTTCCCATTCTCGTTTCTGCCGGTTTTTTTGTAATCGGCTTATCGGGAAATATTCTTATCCAGACTTTTCCGCCCCTTTTAACGAACCTCGTCATTGCAATTCTAGCGGCTTCTATCTGCCTTGCGGTAATGTATCCGCACTCCATAACCTTTAAGCCGAAATCTCCGAATGCGAGGGTATTGCCTCTAGTGGCTTTTCCTCTCATTCTGCCTTTCATCTGCTTCCTATATTTTGTTTTAGCGGGCATTAACATATTTATTCACCTTTTTAACTTTAATATTACTTTAACCGTTATTTTTTAATTCAAAGAATAAATTAAAGGACGTCCTTTTTGTAAATCCAAACTTTTACGCCTATTTTTCCGTAAGTCGTATTGGCTTCGGCGGTGCCGTAATCTATATCCGCCCTTAGAGTATGCAGCGGAACCCTTCCTTCGCGATACCATTCGGTTCTTGCGATTTCAGCTCCGGCAAGCCTGCCGCCGCAGGTTATTTTTATGCCTTTTGCTCCGCTTTTCAATGCCATAGTAACGCTTTTTTTCATAGCCCTTTTAAAAGCCACCCTTTTTTCGAGCTGTGAAGCGATGCCTTCTGCAACCAGAACCGAATCAAGTTCCGGCTTTTTAACTTCTACTATATTTATATCGATATCTTTATTTTTTATTTTATTAATATTGGCAATCTCATTTTTAATATTTTCGAAATCGGTTGAACCCTTTTTCCCGTAAATTATTCCGGGTCTCGCGGCAAATACCTCTATAATCAATTTCTCGGCTTTTCTGCCTATGCTAATTTTGGATACTCCCGCCGAATAAAGCTTTTTCTTTAAAAATTCCCTAATCTTTAAATCCGCATGTAAGAATTTTGCATAATTACGGTCGTTATACCACCCCGAATCCCATGTTTTGTTGATTCCTATTCTAAGCCCTATTGGATTGACTTTCTGCCCCAAAATCTACCTCCGATTTTAAATTTCTTCCAGTACTATTTTAATATTGCTCATGCGTTTTTTAACGGTTGCTCCTCTGCCCATAGCTTTAGGCATGAGCCGTTTAAGAGAAAAAGACATATCTACGTTTATTTTGGATACAAATAAATTATCTATATCCACCCTACCCGTTCCCGATGCGTTAGCTAAAGCGGACTTTAAGAGCTTATATACCGGAAGAGCGGACTTTTTCTTCGTGAATTTTAAGATATTAATAGCGTCGTAAACCTTTTTCCCCCTGACAAGGTCAACTACCAACCTTGCTTTTTGAGGAGACACTTTTATATATTTCGCTTCTGCTTTGAACTCCATTTTCTACCCCTTTATATTTATTTTGAAGAACCGCCGCCGGTTTTAACCTTGGCTTTTCTGTCTCCGGAATGCATTGTAAAAGTCCTTGTCGCGCTAAATTCTCCAAGTTTATGTCCGACCATATTTTCGCTGACAAAGACGGGTATAAATTTTTTTCCGTTATGCACGGCAAAAGTAAATCCTACCATTTGAGGAATTATTGTGGACCTTCTGGACCACGTCTTTATAATCTTCTTGTCGTTAGAATCGAAAGCTTTTTCAACTTTTTCCAAAAGCTGCTTGTCGGAAAAAGGACCTTTTTTAATAGACCTAGCCAAGTTAAATTCTCCTGATTTATTGGTTTAATATTTTATAAGACTTTACCTGCCTTTTCTTCTTGAAATAATATATTTAGAGGTTTGTTTATTCTTTCTTGTTTTATAGCCTTTAGTAGGAACCCCCCACGGCGTAACCGGATGGCGGCCGCCCGATGTTTTTCCTTCGCCGCCGCCGTGCGGGTGGTCTATGGGATTCATAGCGACGCCTCTGACAGACGGTCTGATACCCAGCCATCTTGACCTTCCGGCCTTGCCAACGCTTATGTTCTCGTGCTCTATATTTCCAATCTGGCCTATAGTCGCGCAGCAATTTTCTGGAACTACCCTGAATTCACCCGAAGGCATTTTAATCTGGGCATAACCGGCATCCCTGCCAAGAAGTTCGGCATAAGCCCCTGCGCTTCTAACAAGTTTTCCGCCGGCATTCGGTTTCATTTCTACATTGTGAATCATGGTTCCTACCGGAATATTCAGCAAAGAAATACAATTCCCCGGCTGAATGTCGGCTTTCTCCGACGATATAACGCTGTCGCCTTTTTTTAAGCCGGCAGGACATAAAATATACCTTTTTTCTCCGTCTATATAACTCAGCAGGGCAATCCTTGCCGACCTGTTGGGGTCATATTCAATTTCTATTACGCGCGCGGGAACATCTCTTTTATCCCTTTTAAAATCGATAACTCTATATCTTCTTTTATGCCCGCCGCCCTGATGCCTCGTGGTAATCCTGCCGTAATTATTTCTGCCCGCGTTCTTTTTATATTTCTCGAGAAGGCTCTTTTCGGGAAAATCGCGGGTAATTTCCGAAAAATCGGAAACGGTTTGAAATCTTCTTGCGCTTGACGTAGGTTTATATTTTTTTAATGGCATTTTATATTTTCTCCCGGTTTATGCTTCCAGGACAGAAATCCTCTGCCCTTCTTTAAGCTTTACATACGCTTTTTTAAAGTTAGGTAATTTGCCGATATATTTCCCCGCCCTTCTAAACTTGCCGCGTGTAATTATCGTATTTACGTCTTCTACTTTGACGTTAAAATATTTTTCCACGGCGTCTTTAATGTCTTTTTTATTCGCATCTTTATTTACGTTGAAAACGTAAATATTTGTTAATTCCCTGATTTTCAAACTTTTTTCAGAAAGTATCGCCTTTTCTATAGCGGTGCTTATTTCTTTCATAGCGCAAGATTCCCCTCTAATTCTTCGTTAGCTTTAACCGTAATCAATATTTTTTCATACTTAAGCAAGTCAATAATGCTAAGCATATTTACGGTAATAGCTTTATAATTCATGAGATTTCCGGTCGATTTTAAGATTTTGTCATCCGGGTTTAAAGTAGGCAATACGAGAAGTCCCTTTTTTACGCCCAAATTATTAAAAATTGCTTTCATTTCCTTAGTTTTAATTTCAGGCAGTTCAAAATCCTGTATAAAAATAATACGCTGGCCTTTTAAGAGATACGATAAGGCCGATTTAAGAGCGGCTTTCCTAGCTTTCTTTGGCATATCTTTTTTATAGTTTCTTTCGTTTGTAGGTCCAAAAATAGTTCCGCCGCCTTTCCATATAGGCGACCTCGTAGAGCCCGCCCTCGCCCTTCCGGTTCCTTTTTGTTTCCATGGCTTAATTCCTCCTCCGGAAACTATTTTTCTGTTTTTCGTAGATGCCAATCCGAGTCTTTTATTGGACAAAGTCAATAAAACAAACTCTTTTATTAAAGCCTCTTTAACCGGATAGGAATATATTTCTTCATTTAAAGGTATATTCCCTGCATTTTCGTTACTTACGTTTAATACGTTTGCGTTTTCCGACATTATAATGAATCCTTAGTTTATATTTTATAGAATTAGGTTATTTATTTAATTTTCTTCCCGATTTATCGGCCGCATAAATATAAATAATGTTATTATTGGCTCCCGGAACGGCTCCTTTAACGTACATGAGATTTTCATCGGCATCAATCTTAACGACTTTTAAATTTAATACCGTTTTTTTATCCATTCCCATATGTCCCGGCAACTTTAACCCTTTAAATACTTTTGACGGATATGAAGACTGTCCTATGGAACCAGGAGCCCTATGAAACATCGAACCGTGCGTGTCTTTTCCGCCTGCAAAACCCCATCTTTTAACCACGCCCTGATAACCCTTTCCTTTTGATGTTCCGCTAATAGAAACGGATTGTACCTCGTTAAATATCGAAATGTCTATGGTGTCGCCTATATTCAAACTATCCGCGTCCGAATCCCTGAATTCTTTCAATACTTTTAACGGAGATATATTATTTTTGGCAAATTGGCCGAGAATCGGCTTCCTTAAACGAAACGATTTTGCTTCTTCAAACCCGATTTGCACGGCGTCGTATCCATCGGTTTGTTTAATTTTTTTTCCGACCACAGTGCATGGTCCCGCTTTAATAACTGTAACGGGGACAATCATTCCGTCTTCATTAAATATTTGCGTCATTCCAATTTTTTTTCCGATTAATCCTTTTATCATAATTAAGGCTCCACCATTTTATTAAATCTGCTTGATATCTACGTCGATACCCGAAGATAAATCCAATTTCATTAGCGCATCTATAGTAGCCTGATTCGGCTCAAGCAAGTCTATAATTCTTTTATGCGTCCTCATCTCAAACTCCTCTCTTGACTTTTTATCCACATGGGGAGAGCGCAGTACGCAATACTTGTTTATCTTGGTCGGCAACGGTATAGGGCCGCTAATTTTGGAACCCGTCAGCTTTGCCGTTTCTACTATTTCAGTAACCGACTGGTCTAACAACCTGTGGTCGTATGCCTTGAGTCTAATCCTTATCTTTTGAATTTCCATCTTAATTTTAAATTACCCCTTTTTCCGTTTCCATATTTTAATTATTAAATTACTCTATAACCTCGGTTATAACTCCAGCGCCTACGGTATGTCCGCCCTCTCTTATAGCAAACCTCAGTTCCTTTTCGGCGGCTATGGGGGTAATAAGCTCTACGGACATCGCGACGTTGTCGCCCGGCATTACCATCTCTATGCCTTCGGGCAGGGTGCAGACTCCGGTAACGTCGGTAGTCCTGAAATAGAACTGGGGACGGTAGCCGTTAAAGAAGGGGGTGTGGCGTCCTCCTTCTTCCTTAGTCAGAATGTATGCTTCCACTTTAAATTTTTTATGAGGAGTTATCGAACCCGGTTTAGCTAAAACCATGCCCCTTTCTATCTCTTCGCGTTTTTTGCCTCTTAGAAGAACGCCTATGTTGTCTCCGGCGCGGCCTTCGTCAAGGAGTTTTCTGAACATTTCTACGCCGGTTACTACGGTCTTGGACGTGGGAAGTATTCCTACGAGTTCCACTTCCTCCCCTACTTTTATTACCCCTCTTTCCACCCTGCCGGTAGCGACGGTTCCTCTGCCGGATATGGAAAATACGTCTTCGACGGGCATAAGGAAAGGCTTGTCTATGTCTCTTTTGGGAACGGGTATATATTCGTCGACCGCGTCCATAAGTTCGACTATTTTTTGGGTCCATTCGTTATCGGATTCGGATTCTAAGGCTTTTAGCGCCGAACCTTTTATTACCGGAACGGCATCCCCGGGAAAATTATAGGAGGTTAAAAGTTCTCTTACTTCCAGTTCGACGAGCTCTAAAAGTTCGGGGTCGTCAACCATATCCACCTTGTTTAAAAATACTACTATATAAGGAACTCCGACCTGGCGGGCCAAGAGTATGTGTTCTCTGGTCTGCGGCATAGGACCGTCCGCGGCGGAAACCACGAGTATGGCTCCGTCCATCTGCGCCGCGCCGGTTATCATATTCTTTACGTAGTCGGCATGTCCCGGACAATCTACGTGGGCATAGTGCCTTTTATCCGTAGAATATTCGACGTGGGACGTGGCGATAGTTATGCCCCTTTCTTTTTCTTCGGGAGCGTTGTCAATCTGGTCGTATGATTTAAAAGTAGCCTGTCCCTTTTTTGCAAGAACCTTGGTTATGGCGGCGGTTAACGTTGTTTTGCCGTGGTCAACATGCCCTATCGTTCCTATGTTGACATGAGGCTTAGATCTGTCAAATTTCTCTTTGGACATTTAGTTCCTCCTCCTGATAATATCTATTTACCTTGTGATTTAGCAATAATTTCTTCCGAAATAACCTTGGGCACCTGTTCGTATTTAAGAAACTCCATCGTATAGTTTGCCCTGCCTTGCGTTTTCGATCTTAAATCCGTAGAGTATCCGAACATTTGAGCCAAAGGAACTTCGGCATTTATTACCTGTATTCCGCCGCGGGATTCTAAGTTTATAATCCTTCCCCTTCTCGAGTTTAAATCGCCTATTACGTCGCCCATAAAATCTTCGGGAACCAGAACTTCGACTTTCATTATGGGCTCAAGAAGAACGGGGTTCGCTTTTTTTGCACCTTCTTTAAATGCCATAGAACCGGCTATCTTAAAGGCCATTTCTGAAGAATCGACGTCGTGGAACGAACCGTCGAATACCGACACTTTTACGTCGACCACGGGATAACCCGCCATGACTCCGCTCGTCAGGGCTTCAGCAACGCCTTTGTTTATGGCCGGTATATATTCTGCTGGAATAACGCCGCCTTTAATTTTATTGACAAATTCATATCCGGCCCCTTTTCCTAGAGGCTCAATTTCAAGCCAAACATGTCCATATTGTCCTCTGCCGCCGGATTGCCTTATGAATTTGCCTTCCGATTCGACTTTTTTATTTATGGTTTCTTTATACGCTACCTGAGGTTTGCCGACATTAGCATCGACCTTAAATTCACGCGTAAGCCTATCGACAATTATTTCAAGATGAAGCTCGCCCATGCCAGAAATTATAGTCTGTCCGGTTTCTAAATCGGTTTTGACTTTAAATGACGGGTCTTCTACGGTTAACTTTTGCAGCGATAAGCCTAACTTTTCTTGGTCAGCTTTAGTTTTAGGCTCTATGGCGACGGAAATAACCGGGTCGGGAAATTCCATAGATTCAAGAATAATGATATCCGATTCATCGCAAAGAGTGTCGCCGGTGGTAGTATTTCTTAATCCGACGGCGGCGGCGATATCTCCTGCATGAACTTCCTTTATCTCTTCTTTTTTATTTGCATGCATTTTTAAAAGCCTTCCGATTCTTTCCTTGGAATCCTTAACTGAATTATAAACGTAAGAACCGGACGCTAAAACTCCGGAATAAACCCTTATATACGTAAGTTGACCGGTATATGGGTCGGAAGCAATCTTGAAAGCCAGTGCAGAAAACGGCTCATCGTCAGAGGCGCGCCTGATTTCTTCTTTTTCGGTCTTAGGATTTATACCGTACATGGGAGGGACGTCTAACGGGGAAGGCAGATAATCCACCACCGCGTCAAGCAAAGGCTGTACGCCTTTATTTTTAAATGCCGACCCGCAAAATACGGGAACGACTTTAAATTCTAAGGAAGCCTGCCTTATGGCCTTTTTAGCTAATTCGGCGTCCACTTCTTCGCCGGCCAGATATTTTTCCATTAAACTATCGTTAAAATCGCATGCCCTTTCAATAAATTCGTCGTGGTATTTTTTGGATTCCGCCGCGTAATCTTCGGGAATATCGACGATATCGTATTCCGCGCCCATAGTTTCGTCTTTATACAGATACGCTTTCATTAAGGCAATATCGATTATCCCTTTAAAATTTTCTTCTAATCCCAATGGAATTTGCATAATAACCGGCGTTGCGTTAAGACGCGTTTTTATCATATCGACGCATCTGTAAAAATTTGCTCCGGTCCTGTCCATCTTATTGACAAAACATATTCTCGGCACCTTATATTTATCGGCCTGCCTCCAAACCGTTTCGGATTGAGGCTCGACCCCCGCGACGCCGTCAAAAACCGCAACCGCTCCGTCCAATACCCTTAACGACCTTTCTACTTCGATAGTAAAATCGACGTGTCCGGGGGTATCTATTATGTTTATTCTATGATTTTTCCAGAAGCAGGTAGTTGCCGCCGAAGTAATAGTTATTCCCCTTTCCTGTTCCTGCTCCATCCAATCCATAGTGGCAGTCCCTTCGTGAACCTCGCCTATCTTGTAATTGACTCCGGTATAATACAGGATTCTTTCAGTAGTCGTAGTTTTTCCGGCGTCGATATGCGCCATAATGCCTATATTCCTAGTTTTTTCTAAAGATATTTTATCTGCCATTTAATAAACCTTTACCACTTAAAATGAGCGAAAGCCTTATTAGCTTCAGCCATTTTGAAGGTATCCTCCTTCTTTTTAATTGAACTGCCCCTGTTGTTAGCCGCGTCTAATATTTCGAGCGCTAAATTTTCTTCCATAGATTTTTCTTTTCTTAATCTTGCGTATCCGATAATCCATCTTATCGCCAGATATAATCTCCTGTCGCTTCTGACCTCGACCGGAACCTGATAATTTGAGCCTCCGATTCTTCTGGCCTTTACCTCTAAAACAGGCTTTACGTTTTCTATCGCCTGCTTAAAAATTTTGAATCCGTCGTCTTTAGTTTTTTCCTGAATAATATCTAAGGAACCGTAAAATATTTTTTCGCTTATGCTTTTCTTCCCGTCATACATAAGTTTATTTAGAAACTTCTGCACAACTTTATCATTGAATTTAGGGTCTCCTTCTACGACTCTTTTAACAGCTTTTTTTCTACGAGACAATTTTCCGCTCCTTGCTTTTTAAATCAGTTATTTTTCTATGGCTTATTTCTTTTATTTATTTAGCCTTTTTAGTGCCGTACTTGGATCTGCTCTTTTTTCTTCCGTTAACGCCGACGCAATCAAGAGCGCCTCTGATTATATGATATCTTACGCCCGGCAAATCTTTCACTCTTCCGCCTCTTATCAGGACTACCGAATGTTCCTGTAAATTGTGGCCTTCCCCCGGAATATACGAAGTCACTTCCATGCCGTTGGTCAATTTAACCCTGGCCACCTTACGCAGAGCCGAATTTGGCTTTTTTGGAGTTGTCGTATAGACCCTGACGCATACCCCTCTTTTTTGAGGAGAACCTTTTAATGCCGGAGAAGACGTCTTCTTTACAGCTTTTTTCCTCGCATTTCTAATTAACTGGTTTATCGTTGGCACGATTTCTCCTTTTAGCTTTAAAAATAAAACCGAATTTATTTTAGTTAATCTACTTTATTTTAATATGTCCAACCTGAATAGTGGAATTTAAGATTTTAATATTTAATTAATTTTTTGTCAACATTTTTTTTGCATTTGTTTTGCATTTTACATTTGTTATTTTAAATTTTAAAATAACAAGGCTATACCACCTCTATATCAAGGTATGAATACTTTTCGAATCCGGTGCCTGCCGGTATCAGCCTGCCCATAATTACGTTTTCCTTAAGTCCTTTTAAATTATCCACTTTGCAGTGAATAGCCGCCTCCGTTAAAACCTTCGTCGTCTCCTGAAACGATGCCGCTGAAATAAAGCTGTCCGTGCTAAGCGACGCCTTTGTTATGCCCATCAACTCAGGCTCTGCTATTGCCGGCATCCCCCCTTCTCTTATAACCCTCTCATTTTCTATGTCAAATATATTTTTATCTATAACTTCGTCTTCAAGAAATTTGGAATCGCCGGAATTATTAATTCTGACGTTTTTCAGCATCTGTTTCACGATGACTTCTATATGCTTATCGTTTATCTTGACGCCTTGAAGCCTGTAAACTTCCTGAATTTCGTCCACTAAGAATTTGGCAAGCTCTTTTTCTCCAAGAACTTTTAATATATCATGCGGATTAGGCGACCCGTCCATTAGAGGTTCGCCCGCGTTCACATAATCGCCTTCGTGGACGCTTACCAGCTTTCCTTTTGGAATAAGATATTCTCTGGATTCCCCGTGAGGCGGGGTTATAATGACGCGTCTTTTACCCTTAAAATCGCGCCCGAACGATACCTTGCCGCTTATCTCCGTAATCACGGCCCATTCTTTGGGTTTTCTCGCCTCAAATAGTTCTACGACCTTAGGCAGGCCTCCGGTGATATCTTTAGTTTTTGTGGTTTCTCTTGGAATTCTGGCTATTATATCGCCGGCAAAAACTTCGTCTCCGTCCTGAACGGACAAATGCGCTCCTATCGGCATCAGATAAGATTTTTCCTGATGGGACGATTTTATAATTATCTTCGGCCTAGATGTCTGGTCCCTAGATTCTATAATTACTTTTCTGGATAATCCGGTAGTTTCGTCAACCTGCTCCTGCATTGTTTCGTTTTCTCTTATATCGTCGAACTTTACTTTGCCTGATATATCCGAGATTATAGGATTAATATATGAATCCCAGTCGGCCAAAAGAGTATTTTTCTTAATTTGCGTATCAGGCTCTACTTTAATTTTAGTTCCGTAAGTAAGCTGAATTTTTTCTAATTCCCTTCCTAATTCGTCTGCAATAATTATAGCGCCGTTTTTATTCATAACGACATACTCGTTATCCCTGTTTTTAATGACATTCAAGTTTTGGAACTTAACTATGCCGTCATATTTATTTTCTATGCTAGTCTGCTCCGTCCTCCGCGATGCGGTTCCTCCGACATGGAATGTTCTCATGGTTAGCTGTGTACCCGGTTCGCCTATGGACTGCGCGGCCATGACGCCGATAGCCTCGCCTATATTTACCAAATGGCCTCTGGCGAGATCCCTTCCATAGCACTTAACGCAAACTCCGTTTTTAGCCTTGCAAGTCAATACGGACCTAATTTTAACGCTTTCGATATGCGCATTCTCGATTTTGGGCAAATGGGACTCCTGAATTTCTTCGTTTGATTTAACGATAAGTTCTCCCGAAAACGGGTCGATTATGTCTTCCAACGCGACCCTGCCCAATATTCTTTCTTCTATGGGCTCTATCGTTTCGCCGCTCTCGACCAATGTAGAAACTATTATGCCGTCCATAGTGTTGCAATCTTCCACCGTAATAATATTGTCCTGCGAAACATCTACCAATCTCCTCGTCAAATAACCGGAGTTGGCTGTTTTTAAAGCTGTATCAGCCAATCCTTTTCTTGCTCCGTGAGTCGATATAAAATACTGCAAAACAGTAAGCCCTTCTCTGAAATTTGCGGTGATAGGCGTTTCTATAATTTCCCCGGAAGGCTTTGCCATTAATCCTCTCATTCCAGCAAGCTGCCTTATCTGAGTTTCGGAACCTCTTGACCCCGAATCGGCCATGATATAAATAGAGTTAAAACTTTTCCCCTGCATTTTTTTATTTTTAACCGTATCGGAATATTCCTGTATCCCCAGTTTATTCATCATAACTCCGCCGATTTCGTCGGTGGCGTTTGCCCAGGTATCGACGACTTTATTGTATCTTTCGCCGTTTGTTATAAGCCCTTCTTTATAGCTGTTTTCGATTTCTTCAACTTTCTTCGTAGCTTCTTTAATAATTTTATTTTTCTCGGCAGGCACTTCCATATCGCTTATGCAGATAGATATGCCCGACTTTGTGGAATATTCATAACCTATGGATTTCAGCTTATCCGCGAGAATAACGGTCTTTTTAGGGCCGCATACTCTAAAAGCGTAGTCTATCAGGTTCGTAATTTCCTTTTTGGACATTACGGTATTTACGAGAGAAAAGTCTATTTCGTCCGGTATTATTTCGTAAAGTATAACCCTGCCTACCGTCGTCGTTACTATCTTATTGTCTATCTTGGCTTTTATCCTGGCATGCAGGCTGACATGTCCGTTATCGTAAGCAAATTTAACTTCGTCGGCATCCGAAAAAATCTTATCCTCCCCTTTAACGTACGGCATCTCCCGCGTCATATAATATAAGCCGAGAACTATATCCTGAGACGGAACTATAATAGGCTTGCCGCTTGCAGGCGAAAGTATATTGTTGGTCGCCATCATTAGCACCCTGGCTTCCACCTGCGCTTCTATGGAAAGCGGAACGTGGACGGCCATCTGGTCCCCGTCAAAATCGGCATTAAACGCCGCGCAGACTAAAGGATGAAGATGAATTGCCTTTCCTTCGACCAATATAGGTTCGAACGCCTGAATTCCAAGCCTGTGCAGGGTAGGAGCCCTGTTCAGCATAACGGGATGCTCTTTTATGACGTCTTCTAAAACGTCAAACACTTCGGGCGCCTCTTTATCCACTAATTTTTTTGTGGTTTTAAGTGTATCCGTAATGCCTCTTTGCAATAACTTATTAAATATAAACGGCTTAAAAAGCTCTATGGCCATCTTTTTCGGCAAACCGCACTGATGGAGTTTCAATTCGGGGCCGACGACTATAACCGACCTGCCGGAATAATCTACCCTTTTTCCCAACAGATTAAGCCTGAATCTTCCGGTCTTTCCTTTTAACATATCGCTTAAAGATTTTAACGGCCTTCTGTTAGACCCCATTATTACCCTACCGCGCCTTCCATTGTCAAATAAGGCATCTACCGCTTCCTGAAGCATCCTTTTCTCATTTTTAATTATTATTTCCGGAGCGGAAATCTCGATAAGTTTTTTTAGCCTGTTGTTTCTGTTTATAACTCTCCTGTATAAATCGTTCAGGTCCGAACTTGCGAATCTACCTCCTTCGAGAGGAACTAGGGGGCGCAAATCGGGAGGAATTACCGGAATTACGTCCAATATCATCCATTCCGGTTTATTGCCGGATGTTCTAAATGCTTCAATTAATTTCAGCTGTTTTGCGAGCTTTTTCTTTTTAATTCCGTTGGGCAAACCCGCAACTTCTTCTTTAAGGCTTTTTGACAAAGATTCCATGTCGATGCCTTTAAGCAGTTCCTTTAATGCTTCGGCGCCTATACCTGCTTTAAAATTATATCCCTCTTTCTGAATTTTCTGATAGTTTTCTTCGCTTATCAAATCTTTATATTTCAAGCCTATTTTTGACGCATCTCCCGGTTCCAAAACCACGTATGCTTCGAAATACAAAATTCTTTCTATGTCTTTAAGCGTCATATCGAGAATGCTTCCTATTCTCGACGGAAGACTTTTAAAAAACCATATATGCGCCACCGGCGACGCAAGTTCGATATGGCCCAAACGCTCTCTTCTAACCTTTGACGAAATAACCTCTACGCCGCATTTTTCGCAGACTATGCCTCGATGCTTCGTTCTTTTATATTTGCCGCAATTGCATTCATAGTCTTTGATAGGGCCGAAAATTCTTGCGCAGAAAAGTCCGTCTCTTTCAGGTTTTAGAGTCCTGTAATTTATAGTTTCCGGTTTCTTAACCTCTCCGTGAGACCATTTCTTAATGGATTCGGGTGAAGCTATCCCTAATTTTATAGCGTTAAAACTGAGAGGGTCTTTTATTACTTCCCTGTCGTCTAAAAAGAAATCGCCTTTGTTTGCGCCCTCGAACAATTTTTTGAAATCCATATCCTTGCTTTCTATCGCAGGCATTTCTTCTTCGTCTCCCGAAATATCGTCAAGACTGACAGTTATCTCATTATCGTTGTCTTTTATATTATATTCTTCCGTATTGTCGTCAAACGGCATTTTCTCCCTCCTTTAAGAGCTCTACGTTAAGACAAAGGCTCTGTAATTCTTTAATAAGAACGTTAAACGACTCCGGCAAACCGACCTTAAATGAGGTATCGCCTTTTACTATGGATTCATACATTCTTGTGCGGCCGACCGAATCGTCTGATTTAACGGTAAGGAATTCTTGGAGAGTATGAGCGGCTCCGTATGCTTCCATAGCCCATACCTCCATTTCGCCGAGCCTCTGCCCTCCAAACTGGGCTTTTCCTCCCAAAGGCTGCTGGGTCACCAACGAATATGGACCCGTTGACCTTGCGTGAATCTTGTCGTCGACTAAATGGTGGAGTTTAAGCATATACATTATACCGACGGTAACCTTCCTGTCGAAAGGTTCGCCCGTTCTTCCGTCGAAAAGGGTAACCTGCCCCGTTTCATCCACGCCGGATATTTTAAGATAATTCTTTATATCGCTTTCTTTTGCTCCGTCAAAAACCGGAGTCGCCATATAAACGCCTTTTTTATACTTCTTTGCAAATTCCACGACCTCATCGCCGTCTAATCCTTTAATGAAATGGGTCATCGCGGGATTATTAAATATTTCGAGTAATTTCCGCCTTATAGGCTCCGGGCCGAAATTATCTTCTATAAGCTTATTTATCTGGACGCCGAGATTATGCGCCGCCCATCCTAAATGAACCTCCAGAACCTGCCCGACGTTCATTCTGGACGGAACGCCCAGCGGATTTAACACCATATCTACTATTCTTCCGTCTTTCATAAACGGCATATCGTTCAATGGAAGTATTCTGGAAACGACGCCTTTATTTCCGTGCCTACCCGCCATTTTGTCCCCGACCGACAGCCTTCTTTTGATAGCTATATAAACCTTTATTGTTTTAAGAACTCCGGGGGGCAGTTCGTCGCCCCTCTGTATCCTTTCTATCTTGTCTTCATAATACGCCTTTAACAAATCGGCGTCTTCCATAGATTCGTCGTCTATTTTTTTTATCTTATCGTAAAAATTTTTGGCATTTCCTTCGAATTCTATATTAAATATATCCTCCTTGGACATTTTAGAAACTATGCTTTCGGTTAGCACGTCTCCTTTCTTAAGATAAATAGGCTTATGTCCGGAAGATAACGTAACGTTCGCTCCGCATTTTTTATTTACTGCCAGATGCCTAATCTTATTAAGCGCACTGCTTAAAATAGACTGCTGTTTCTCCTCCAATTCCCTTGCGAAACTGGCTACTTCGCTGTCTTCTATTTCTTTTTCCCTGAAGTCTTTTTCGATGCCTTTCCTTGAAAAAATCCTTATATCGACTACGACGCCCGAAACGCCCGGAGGCACCCTCAGGGAAGTATCTCTCACTTCCTTTGCTTTTTCGCCGAAAATAGCCCTTAAAAGTTTTTCCTCCGGCGTAAGAACTGTTTCTCCTTTAGGGGTAACTTTTCCTACCAATATATCCTGAGCCTTAACTTCCGCGCCGATTCTTATAATACCGTTCTCGTCGAGATTTTTTAAAGCATCTTCGCTTACGTTAGGGATATCTGAAGTGATTTCTTCCTTGCCGGATTTAGTTTCCCTGCACGCAACTTCAAACTCCTCGATATGAATGGACGTGAAAGCGTCTTCGTGCAATAATTTTTCGCTTACTAATATAGAATCTTCAAAGTTATAACCGTTCCACGGCATAAAAGCAACTAATACGTTATGCCCAAGCGCCAATTCCCCGTCTTTCGTAGATGTTCCGTCGGCAATAATCTGCCCCGATAAAACTTTGTCGCCAAACTTGACTAACGGCCTCTGATTTAAACACGTGTTTTGATTCGACCTTTGAAATTTAGTCAGATTATATTCGTGACTTACTCCGTCGTCGCCGGTTTTATCCACCGTATCGGAAGTTATAACGATTTTTGCTGAATCCACGTAACTTACAGTTCCCGTCCGATTTGCTATAATGCAGACTCCGGAGTCCTTGGCTACTATCCTTTCTATGCCCGTTCCTATAATCGGCTGGTCGGGCATCAATAGCGGCACGGCCTGCCTTTGCATATTGGAACCCATAAGAGCGCGGTTTGCGTCGTCGTTTTCTAAGAAAGGGATTAACGAAGTAGCGACGGATACAAGCTGCATCGGAGAAACATCTATATAGTCAACCTCGTTAGGATAAACCATCACGGTTTCCCCGCTTCTCCTTACCGGAATCAGCTCGTGTTTGAGATATCCGTTTTTATCGATTTCCGCATTGGCCTGAGCGATAACATATTTCTCTTCTTCCATGGCGGTTAAAAAATCGACGTCGTCGGTTACGGATGCGCCTTTTTCCGATACCGCTACTTTTCTGTAAGGCGTTTCTATGAAGCCGTATTCATTGACTCTCGCATAAGAAGACAAAGATGCGATAAGACCGATATTCGGACCTTCTGGAGTTTCGATAGGGCATATTCTCCCGTAATGGGTAGGATGAACATCCCTCACTTCAAACCCTGCCCTTTCTCTGGTAAGGCCGCCGGGGCCCAAAGCGGAAAGGCGTCTTTTATGGGTAATTTCGGAAAGGGGGTTTGTCTGGTCCATAAACTGGGACAACTGGCTCCTGCCAAAAAATTCTTTCATCAGCGAATTTACAGGTTTAGGATTGACTAAATCGTTAGGCATAAGCGAGTCGAGTTTCTGGGTGGTCATTCTTTCTTTTATCGCCCTTTCCATTCTTACTAGTCCGATTCTGAACTGATTTTCCAGAAGCTCTCCCACGGACTTGACCCTTCTGTTGCCGAGATGGTCTATATCGTCTATAGAACCCCTTCCGTCTTTAAGTTCCATTAAATATTTTAAAACGCTTAAAATATCGTCGGGAAATAATACCCTGTCGTTAAGGCTTTTATCGAGATTTAATTTATTGTTTATTTTAAGCCTTCCCACTTCGGAAAGGTCGTATCTTTCGGGATTGAAGAACATATTTTCGAAATAAGACGAGGCGGATGCAAGATTTGGAGGTTCTCCGGGACGCATTCTTTTATAAATGTCAATAACGGCGTCTTCTTTGGTATTAACCTTATCGGCTAAAATAGTTTCGAGGATAGAGGAAGAAACGTTTATATTGTCGATAAAATAGACGGCGAATTCTTTTACCCCCGCGCCGTTAAACGATTCTAAAAGATTATGGGTAACCGGTTGGACCGACTTGGCAATAACTTCCTTATCTTTAATAACGTCGGCGGTAAGATACTTGCCTATAATATCGGACTCGTCGCAAGGCAGGAAATCTATTCCCGCCTCGTCAAGTTTATCTATAAGATGTTTCGTAATTCTTCTGTTTTTTTTAATCAAAACTTCCTTCGTCGCAGGATTTACCACATCATCGTAAGCTCTTGTAAAAACAAGAAAATCCTTCGGCATTTTCCTGAAATATTTTCCGCCGTCAATCCTGAATATTTCGGTTTGATAAAAACTGCCGAGAATTTCGTCTTTAGAATATCCTACCGCTTTAAGCAATATCGTAACCGGAAATTTTCTTTTTCTGTCTATTCTGACAAAAACCATATCTCTTTGGTCAAATTCAAAATCTAACCACGAGCCCCTATAAGGTATGACTCTTGCGGTATAAAAAGGCTTGCCCTGCGCATGGCTTCTTATTTTGTCGCTGTCGTAAAAAACTCCCGGAGACCTTTGCAATTGACTTACGATAACCCTTTCGATTCCGTTTATAACAAATGAACCGTTAGGAGTCATTAACGGAATTTCGCCAAAATAAATCTCCTGCTCTTTAATATCTTTTATGTCCCTTTGCGCATCTTTTTCGTTCGGATTAATATCGGGTTCGAACGTGACAAGGTCGAAAAGAACCTTAAGCGATGCGCTGAAAGTGAGCCCTTTCTGTTTGCATTCGAATATGCTGTATTTTGGTTCGCCTATAGTGTAGCCTTTAAATTCTAAAGAAAAATTTTTGTTAAGTCCTTCTATCGGAAAAACGGATTTAAATACGCCTTCAAGTCCGTTATTGAGCCTTTTATCCTGATGCAGGTCTTTCTGCAAAAATCTTTCGTATGATTTTCTCTGGACTTCAAGAAGATTTGGATTATCGATTACTTTCTTGATTTTAGAGAAATTCTTCCTTAAAATTATAGGGTTCCTTTCTTCTGAATTTAATTCCGATTTTGCTTTTGGCATTTAAATTTATACTCCCGTATTTCTTGCTTAACTTAAAATATCAAATATGAAATAATTTATTTTACTTCTACGCCCGCTCCTACTTCTTCGAGTTTTGCTTTCATTTTTTGGGCATCTTCCTTATTGACTCCGGTTTTAACCGGCTTGGGCGCGCCGTCGACTAAATCTTTCGCCTCTTTTAATCCTAAGCTGGTAAGTTCCCTTACTACCTTAATTACCTGAATCTTATTTGCGCCGGCGCTCGAAAGAATAACGTCGAATTCGGTTTTTTCTTCCGCCTGCGCGGGAGCCGCCGCTGCCGCGGCGCCGCCTGCCGGAGCCGCCATCGCAAACTGGTCAGCCTTAACTCCGAATTTTTCTTCTATTGCCTTGATAAGTTCGTTTAATTCGATTATAGAAACGCTTTCTATGTAACTTAAAACATCTTCTTTAGTTATAGCCATTATTTTTTCCTCCGATAATATTAAAATAAAAGTTTAAGATTAATTTGATTAAATTTAAAATTTAAATTTAGCCTAAGCGGCAGGTTTCTCGGCGCTTACGGCCTTAAGCGTTCTGATTAGCTTTATAACTGGCGACCTTAAAGTAAAAACTAAGCGGATTTCAGGCGACTTAACCACGGACATGAATCTTGCGATTAAAACATCTTTGGAAGGCAACGTGGCAAGCGTGATAATTGCGTTTTTGTCTAAAACGGTTTGATAATATCCTGCTTTAATTTCGATATTTTCGGGATTTTCCTGCGCAAACTTAGAAAGCGCTTTTGACCCTGCAAGCGGGTCATTCGTAAATACCAAAAAATTAGGTCCGTCTAAAAATTCCGAAAGAGATTCCGCGTATGTCTGTTTAAAAGCAAGTTTACTCAGCGTATTTTTAAATACTTTAAGTAAAGCTCCGGTGCCGCGCATCTGCCTTCTTAAAAGACTGAACTTTTCTACGGTTAATCCTTGATATCTGGTTATAAAAACAGCCTGATTGCTCTTCAGATTATGTTTCAAAGATTCAATCTCTTGATTCTTTCTGTCTTTTTTCAATTTTCTTCTCCCCTCCTTTCTTTTAAATTTGTCTTAATTATGTCAATGCGGCAAAATAAGAGCGATTTAAAAGAAAATCAGGATAATAAAGCTCTTTTTGTCTGGGCAGGATTTATAAACCTGCCGTCATTGACAATAAATATTAAAACTTATAATATACTTTTATACAATTATATAAGATTATTTCTTAATGCAAGCGTGTCCAAGCTGACACCGGGGCCCATAGTGGAAGACAATGAAACTTTCTTTACGTAAACGCCTTTACTGGAAGCCGGTTTTAACCTGTTGACTATTTCTATAAGCGCAATAAAATTTTCCTTAAGCTTTGAAGCTCCGAACGAAACTTTACCAATGGATGCATGCAAAATACCGTTTTTCTCGGCCTTGAATTCTATTTTGCCTTCTTTTAATTCTTTTACTATTCTGCCTACGTCAAAGGTAACCGTTCCCACTTTTGGATTGGGCATTAAACCTCTGGGGCCGAGAATTTTCCCAAGCTTTCCCACGCTTGCCATAATGTCTGGAGTCGCGACGACCCTGTTGAAATCCATAAATCCCTGCTGAACCTTCGCAATCATATCTTCCTGGCCTACATAATCGGCACCGGCAGCCAAAGCCTCGCGTTCTTTTTCGCCTTTTGCAAAAACAAGAATCTTAACGGCCTTGCCGGTTCCGTTAGGCAGTAAAACCGCCCCTCTGACTTGCTGGTCGTTTTTTTTAACGTCTATTCCAAGATTTATTGCCACATCGACGGATTCGTCAAATTTAACATAGTGCGAATTCACTACGATATTAAAAGCATCGTCTAACGAATAATGCCTGCCTGCATCGCCCGCTTTTTTTAAAGCGTCCGTATATTTTTTTCCTCTCTTTTTCATAATGCCATTGCCTCCTATAATTTTAAAATTGGCCGCCGGTAAAAATATCCGGCAACTAAACCGTTCCGTCATTGCCGGCGCAACAGACGCAAAGCCGGACAATGCGAGCCCGGACAATTTTATATCGGGTTTTTAATCCGTTATGTCTATGCCCATGCTTCTTGCCGTTCCCTCGATAGTTTTCATCGCCATATCAAGTTCGTTTGCATTAAGGTCGGGCATTTTAATTTTTGCGATATCCATTACCTTGGCTCTGTTTAACGTAGCAACCTTATTTTTATTGGGCTGGTTGGAACCCTTTTCTATTCCCGCGGACTGCTTAAGCAAAACGGATGCGGGTGGAGTTTTTAAAATAAAATCGAAGGACCTGTCGGCATAAACCGTTAGGACGACGGGTATTACCGTTCCTTCCTGAGATTTTGTTTTTTCGTTGAATTGCTTGCAAAACTCCATAATATTGACGCCGTGCTGACCCAGCGCTGGACCGACCGGCGGAGCGGGATTGGCCTTGCCGCCCGTAATCTGCAATTTTACCAGAGCCTGAATTTTTTTTACCGCCATAATATTTTTCCTCTTTTATGCTGTTTTAGATTATTTATTATTTAGGTTATTAGACTAAATTATTTATATATAAATGAAATAAACGCAAAATAAAATTGCCGTCAGTTTCTTTCTACCTGAGTAAAATCCAATTCTACCGGAGTAGCCCTGCCGAAAATCGAAACAAGAACTTCCAGCTTGCTTTTATCGGGTTTTATATCGTTTATCACGCCGTTAAAACCTGAGAAAGGACCTTCCGTAATTTTGACGCTGTCGCCTTTAGAAAATTCAATCTTGGCTTTCGGCCTTTTAACGCCTTCCGTTATTTGCGCGACTATTTTCTCCATTTCCGATTCGTCGACGGCCATAGGATTCAATTGGTCTCCTACGAATCCGGTAACTTTTGGCGTACCTTTAAGCAGATGCCATGAATCGGTATTTACGTTCATTCTTACGAAAATATAACCGGGGAAGAATTTTCTTTTAACCTTTTTCTTTCCGCCTTTTGCATTTTTTTCTATTACGTCTTCTTTGGGAACGATAATATCGCCGAAATATTTTTTTAACCCGCTTGAAGCAATTCTTTCTTCGAGCGCAAGTTTGACGTTATCTTCAAAACCGGAATACGTGTGAACCGCATACCATTTCTTAGGAATTTCGCTGTAATCTTCGCCGCCAAGTTCGACGGTATCTTCGGTATCCGTCCCGCGGCCCGTTTCGGGATTTTCGCCGGCCATTTCTTGCTCTTCCTTTATCATCGATTTTTTATTTTTGCCTGTTATATATGAAAAAAATATGAAAATAACTTGGAAAAAAGTATATCTATAAGACCGAGAAAAGCCGTAACAAGCACAATAAAAATAACCACCACATACGTGGTTTTTGTCGCTTTGTCTTTTTCCGGCCATACAATTTTACCAATTTCCGCTCTTACTTCATATAAATATTGTTTTGTCCTTTTGATAAACCCCGAAACCGGATTGCTGACCATTTTTATATATCCCGAATTTATATTTTCACTCATTAGATTTATTTATGCTGGCAGGCCAGGAGGGATTCGAACCCCCAACACTCGGATTTGGAGTCCGATGCTCTAGCCGTTGGAGCTACTGGCCTATTTTAAATTTTAAAATTCACTTTTATTTTGTTTCCTTATGAGGCGTATGGGTTTTACAGAACTTGCAATATTTTTTTACGGACAATTTTTCCGAAGAAAGTTTTTTATTTTTTGTAGTAGTATAATTCCTCTGCTTGCATTCGCTGCATGCTAACGTTATTATCTCTCTCATTGTTTAAATAATTACCCCTTTTTCCGTTTCCATATTTTAATTATTAAATTACTCTATAACCTCGGTTATAACTCCAGCGCCTACGGTATGTCCGCCCTCTCTTATAGCAAACCTCAGTTCCTTTTCGGCGGCTATGGGGGTAATAAGCTCTACGGACATCGCGACGTTGTCGCCCGGCATTACCATCTCTATGCCTTCGGGCAGGGTGCAGACTCCGGTAACGTCGGTAGTCCTGAAATAGAACTGGGGACGGTAGCCGTTAAAGAAGGGGGTGTGGCGTCCTCCTTCTTCCTTAGTCAGAATGTATGCTTCCACTTTAAATTTTTTATGAGGAGTTATCGAACCCGGTTTAGCTAAAACCATGCCCCTTTCTATCTCTTCGCGTTTTTTGCCTCTTAGAAGAACGCCTATGTTGTCTCCGGCGCGGCCTTCGTCAAGGAGTTTTCTGAACATTTCTACGCCGGTTACTACGGTCTTGGACGTGGGAAGTATTCCTACGAGTTCCACTTCCTCCCCTACTTTTATTACCCCTCTTTCCACCCTGCCGGTAGCGACGGTTCCTCTGCCGGATATGGAAAATACGTCTTCGACGGGCATAAGGAAAGGCTTGTCTATGTCTCTTTTGGGAACGGGTATATATTCGTCGACCGCGTCCATAAGTTCGACTATTTTTTGGGTCCATTCGTTATCGGATTCGGATTCTAAGGCTTTTAGCGCCGAACCTTTTATTACCGGAACGGCATCCCCGGGAAAATTATAGGAGGTTAAAAGTTCTCTTACTTCCAGTTCGACGAGCTCTAAAAGTTCGGGGTCGTCAACCATATCCACCTTGTTTAAAAATACTACTATATAAGGAACTCCGACCTGGCGGGCCAAGAGTATGTGTTCTCTGGTCTGCGGCATAGGACCGTCCGCGGCGGAAACCACGAGTATGGCTCCGTCCATCTGCGCCGCGCCGGTTATCATATTCTTTACGTAGTCGGCATGTCCCGGACAATCTACGTGGGCATAGTGCCTTTTATCCGTAGAATATTCGACGTGGGACGTGGCGATAGTTATGCCCCTTTCTTTTTCTTCGGGAGCGTTGTCAATCTGGTCGTATGATTTAAAAGTAGCCTGTCCCTTTTTTGCAAGAACCTTGGTTATGGCGGCGGTTAACGTTGTTTTGCCGTGGTCAACATGCCCTATCGTTCCTATGTTGACATGAGGCTTAGATCTGTCAAATTTCTCTTTGGACATTTAGTTCCTCCTCCTGTAAAAATTAGTCATTTTTTAATGTAGCGCGGACTTTAATCAAAAGTAATTTTGGAGCCCATGATCGGGATTGAACCGATGGCCTCTTCCTTACCAAGGAAGTGCTCCACCACTGAGCTACATGGGCGTTTTACCAATAAAACTTGGAGCGGGAAACGGGATTCGAACCCGCGACCCTCAGCTTGGAAGGCTGACGCTCTAGCCAACTGAGCTATTCCCGCATTTGAAAAATCGTCATTAACTCTCAATATATATAAAAACCTTTACAGATTGCTATTGTAATTATAATAATTATGGTGGAGAGGGAAGGATTCGAACCTTCGTAGACTTGCGCCGACAGATTTACAGTCTGTTCCCTTTAGCCGCTCGGGCACCTCTCCTCTTTCTATTTTTTTCTTTTAAATTATGGAGCTGGCGATGGGAATCGAACCCGCAACCTGCTGATTACAAATCAGCTGCTCTGCCATTGAGCTACGCCAGCGCGCAAAAATCCGCCGCAAGTTTAGAAACTTTAATATTAACAAAATATTGGATTACTTGTCAACATTTTTTTTATGCCCCTAAATTGCCGATAGAAACCATTCGCCTCTATCCTGACCCATTTTTAAGGGATTTTTTTAATTAAAATTAATTTTCTGTAAAAAATAATTTCACATTTTTATAGAAATCATCTTTTTTTAAAAAATAAGCCGTAATTATACAATTTTATACAAAAATAGCAGTTTTTAAGACAAGGCTTTCCTGTTTGCTTTTAATTATAAATATTCAATGCTATTTATGCGAATATAAAACAATTATCCCTCACTCGTTCATATAGCATAAGTTTATCCACGGTAGAAGCAAGGAGGAGGACCAACCGCCTTCCGTGGTTTACTAACCTGCCCGCTATGTTCACGATAGACCATCTGATAGTTTCTATGGTTTTTGTTCTGTATTCTTCAGGAAGCAGGTGCTCTTTCATTATTACCGTAGTATTATATACCAGTACCCCTATGGCAAAAAACAGGGAATTGGCATAATAATCTCCCGTTGGAATATCTTCTAAGCCTATTCCTATTTTTAGTTCTTTTATTACGCCTTCTATGGATACCCTTTTATTATATTCGTAGATTACTTCTTCTTTGGGTATATCGAGATTAGTCGCTATTACGTGGTAGCAGTAAGGATCTGTTTCAAACAGGTTAGCCTCTTTTTTAATCCATTTTAATACGACTATTCTGAATGCTTCGTTATTTAAGCAGTACACGCCTTCCCCTATTAATCTATCCGTTGCGATATCGTCACCGAATGTAAAATATATAAAACGCCGACCAAAAAATACATAAAACGCCGACCAAAAAGTGAGGTCGTTATATTATAGTAAAATATCCTTTTTACTTCTTTATAACTATAACTTCCTTGC
>JAJYHI010000054.1 GCA_021784835.1 bacterium | reverse complement strand
TAGTAATCTGATACTCTTTATTCCAGCCGCCGTAAGTCGCAACCTGCGCTACTCCCGGCACGGTTTCTAAGGCATATCTCAGGAAATACTCCTGATAGGAATATAAATCGGCTAAACTCTGGTTATGGGCTTTGTCGATTATCGCATACTGGTAAACCCAGTCCACTCCGTTTGCGTAAGGACTTAAAACCGGAGAAACGCCCTGAGGAAGCAGTTTTTTTGCCTGAGAAAGATAAGTCAGTATCTGCGCCCTCGCCCATCCTAACGAAGTCCCTCTTTTAAATACGACCGTAACGAAAGACGTGCCGTACATAGAATTTCCTCTTACCTCTTTTACTCTTGGAGCGGAAATAAGCGAGGATTCTATAGGATACGTTACCTGAAGTTGGACTATGTTCGGCGGCTGTCCCGGCCACGCCGTTTTAATAATAACTTCTGAAGGCGCTATATCGGGAAGGGCATTAAGCCTTATATTGTAAACGGCATATACCCCGCCGAGCCCCAGAAATAACATAAAAACAAAAACCAAAAACTGATTATTTATGCAGTAATCTATTATTTTATTTATCATATGTGTATTCCCCGGTATTTTAAATAACATCTTAATATTAATATTAAATTTTAAATTTATTACTCTTAAGCATAGCTTTTATCACATTCCAGGCATACCTGTCATAGAAGAAGTCTTTTTTGTCCGCCCCATGTTGTTTGATATTGCCTGCGTTCCTGCTTTAAAAGAAGTCTTTTGCGATAAATTTGAATTGTTTGACATTCCAGACATTCCGGGCATTCCTGCCATAGAACCAACAGCCTGGGACAGATTGGAGTCGCTCGACATAAGAAATGTTCCCGATACGACGATTCTCTCGCCGTTTTTTAAGCCGGATATTACAGGATAATAACCGCCGTATCTTGTCCCTATAACGACATATTCCGGCATAAAATATCCTTTTCCTTTATAAACGAAAACCAGCGGTTTTGCCCCGGTAATAAGAACGGCGGATGTAGGAACCGCAATAACCTTTTCGCTTTTAATCATAATTTCGGCATTTCCGTACATACCGGGTTTTATTTCGCCTTTTGAATTGTTAAAAACAAGCCTGACCTCGTCAACCCTTTTTTTGCCGGCAAGATAAGGGTAAATAAACGAAACCCTGCCGTAAAATACCCGCCCGGGATAAGCGTTAAATCTCACACTTACCGTTTCCCCCGTTTTTACGAAAGGCATATCCTTTTCATAGACCCATATGTTCATCCATACGCGGCTCAGTCCTGCCAGTTTATAAAGCGGCTGTCCCGCATTAAAATAACTTCCGGAAAAAATAGATTTTTTCAAGAAGACGCCGTTTACCGGCGAATGAACCGTCGTGTTAGTTAAGATAAGCATTCCCATTTTTAGCATGTTCAATTGGCTGTTTGTTACGCCGAACCGTTTGAGCCTGAAAGCCGAAGAATTTAAAAAGGATTTAGCCTCTTTTATTCCGAAATTAAAATCTGATTTTTTTAATTTTATATAATTTTTATAAGCAAGCATGAAATCCTTTTCGCTGTCGACTAACTCAGGGCTATAAACTGTAAAAAGGGGTTCTCCCTTATAAACGCTCATGCCGGGTTTATTTACAAAGAGGTTTTTGACATAACCGCCGTATTTCAATGTTACGGTTTTTTCTAAAGGAACGCTGTAATCAACCTCGCCTATAGTTTTAATTTTTCTCGTCAATTTCATTAATTTTGCTTTTCCGACTTTTATGCCGTAAAGCTGTCTTTGAACCGTGCTTACCATTACCCCGCCCTTAACCATTTTCATCTTTGGCTTTGGTTTTGCGGCTGCGCCCTTTTCGGCAGAAATCTGCTTCCTTCCGGTAAATATGCCGGTATTTTTTAAAAATATAACCGTAACAATGCCGCCGAGAACGAAGGCGGATAAAAATATCGATATATTTTTAGCATTTTTTAAAATTTTCATTTAATTAACTCCTTAATTTACTTAATTTACTTAATTTCTTTAATTTTTATCGTATTTTCCCCATAACCTGTTCGAGGCGGGATTTGTCTATATAATATTTTGCATTATATATATCCCTTTTAAATTCCGAATCGATTAATTTTCTGAAACTGTCTAAGAGTGAAAATGCGGACGACTTCCCAGTTCCGAAAGATGATATTTCGGCTTTAAAAAGAAGTTTTGCTTCCGGAACATACAAATTTTCATACAATTTAAAATTGTTTTTGTTTATCCGCAAATCTTTCGCATAAACGCTAATGCTTTTTATTATTTGCAACCTTTCCCAGCTGAGAGCGTAAATAGAAGAAAGTTTGTCTTTTTCTGCTTTATTTATCAAAGGTTTCTGATATGAATTAAAATATACGGGCAGGGATAATCCGACGGAAGCCGACAAAACGGGAACCATCGAATATCTGTCTCCGTAACCGGCTTTGAGGTAAAAATCCGGAAGATACGATTCTTTAGCATAAGCGGTTTCATAATCCGATTTTTTGGCGAGATATTTTAAAGATTTTAATTCCGGATTATACTTATACGCCGTTTTTATATCTTCTTTTGTTTTATCTCTCTTTCCTACCTCTTTAATCTTCGACAGGACGGCCCTACGAGATTTAATATACGAAGGCTCAAACCCAGTCAGTTCGCTCAATAAATAAATTAATTTGGCTTTAGCCTTGTTCAGCGAAAACAATTCCGATTTCAACCCTGCGTCTTCTAACATAGTCCTGATATAAGCCGGAGCGGAAGCGCTACCGGTGCCGTATTTTTGAGAAATATCTTTAAGTATCATATTTAAAAGCAGCCTGTTATATTTCACTACAATAATCTGTTTTTCTAACAAAGCAAGATTATAATAGCTTTCCTTGACCAAATAAGCGGTATCGATTTTTAAAGCCCTTGTTTTTGCTTTTGACGACATATAGGAATACTTATTTATTTGGCTTTTTGTTTCGAGCTTTGATGGAAACGGTATCTTCTGGCTTATGCTTAAACCTATATCGCTCATCGAATTGACTCCGATTCCGGGATTATTAAACCCGTTTGCGTCGGTAAGCCCTATGCCTGCCACCGGCTCCGGAAGGGCTTTTGCAATAGCAATTTTTTCTTTTAGCCCTTCGGTCTTCAAAATGGATGAAGTTATATCAGGGTTTTTCAAGGCATTTTTTATAAGCATTTTTAAAGACAATGCGTCTGCCGCATAAGACCGTCCGCCGTAAAAGATTAAACCTGTTAAAATGACAAAGAAAGAAAACAGAATTAAAACCTTTCGCTTTAACCAACATAAATTAAATATATTCATATTATTTATTCTCCATAATTAATATAAAATCCTAATCCTGCACGAGAACTTCGCTTAATCTCCCCCTCCCCATTGTTATGGCGATGCGTAAGGAGTGCAGGATTAGCGTGCAGTATTAGGGTAAAATTTTGAATAACCTCTTTTTATTATTTTAAGGATTCGAGATACTTTGCCAGTATGCCTATATCCTTTGAAGACATATTTTTAAAAGAAGGCATAACAGCCCTGTATTTAACCCCGTTTAAAGTTACTGCGCTGTTTCTCTTAAAATGCGCGGAAGGGTCGGCTATCTGGGTCGCAATCCATGAAAAACTTCTTATAGAGCCGATATGCGATAGATTGGGCGCATCGTTGCCGCCGGCACCTAAGCCGTTTATCGTATGGCACGTAAAACAGCCTTCATAATGGAATAAAGCCGGTCCCGTTTTTACGCCTTTATATTGGGGAAACATC
>JAJYHI010000002.1 GCA_021784835.1 bacterium | reverse complement strand
CGACGCAAGCGCGTAAAAGGCGTCGGCATAAACGTCTCTCTGAATAACCTGGTTCGATAAAATATTATTAAGTCCGAGCAGTTCCAAGGCGTTCTTTTCCACTTCGGGAGGTATATTGGCATATGTCCCTACGGCTCCCGAAAGTTTGCCGAAAGACGACGAACTAACCGCATTTTTGATCCTTTCCTCCGCCCTTTTAATCTCTTCGTAAAATATCAGAAGTTTAAAACCCATAGTGACGGGTTCGGCATGTATTCCGTGTGTCCTTCCCATTACAGGCGTAAATTTATGCCTTAACGCCTGGTTTCTAAGGGACTCTTTAAGGGTCTGCGTTTTATTTAGAATAAGTTCGAGGGCTTCTTTGAATATCAAAGAAAAAGAGGTGTCGCCGACATCGGAAGAAGTAAGCCCTAAATGAATAAATCTCGAGTCCTCGCCGATGTATTTTGCCACGTCCGTTAAAAAGGCTATGACATCGTGTTTCGAGACGCGCTCTATCTCTTCTATCTCGTTTACGTTGAATTTTGCTTTCCGGATAATGTTTTCGTATGAATCGTCGGGGATTTTACCTATTTTATTATATGCCGTGCAGACGGCAAGCTCTACTTTCAACCAGGTATTATATTTATTTTCGAGCGACCATATTTTGGAAATTTCGGGAAGGGAATATCTGTCTATCAAGTTTAAACCTCCGTTATCTATGCTGTATATATTATTTATTTTTACTTCTTTGTAGCGATGGCAATTTTATAAAGCCCGTGTTCGATGCTTAAACCCATAACGTTTACGATGCTTGAAGCGGTAGATTCTTTATCGGCTTTTATAATAATCGTGGGGTTGTTTTCCCGCATCTTGACGTTTTTCATAAATAGGGACAGTTCTTTTTCGGACAGTTCTTTATTTTTATAAAATATTTTGCCGGTTTTCGTTATATAGATAGTTATAGGTTTTTTAGATGAAGTAAAAGATTTTACGCCGGATTTAGGCAGATGGATTTTTATACCGTAGCTTGAAGTAAAAGTCGTCGTCATCATAAAAAATATCAGCAGTGTTAAGAAAACGTCCACCATATTGATAACGTTTATTATGGGGTCCGGTTTTCTTTTAGATGCAAACTTCATATTTAACGCCTGTTTTTGATAATTAATCTTTTTTCATAAAAGATACGACCCTCGATGCGGTATCTTCCATTGCCGCTCCGAAGTTAAACGCTTTAGAAGCAAAATACTTAAAAAATAAGAAAGATATTATGGCGATTATCAGCCCTATTGCGGTCGAATAGAGCGCTTCAGAAATACCGAGAGCCAGAAGATGCGGGTTTGTAATTCCGCTCTGATAGGATACGGCGCTGAGAGCCTTAATCATGCCTACGACCGTTCCGAGAAGCCCCAGCAGCGGAGCGATAGTCGTAATCGCGCTCAGTCCTTCGAGGTTTTTTTCGAGGTCTAAATATGCCCTTCTTCCAGACTCTTCGACCTCTAATTTAATGGTATCTATAGAGTTTTTATAGTTGTCTATGATTGAAAGATAAATTTTTGCTATGGGCGTTTTTGCCGTCATGCACATGCCTTTAGCTTTTTCGATATCGCCGTCTTTTATGGATTTTTCGACGTTAAAAAGGAATTCCTCCGGAAATATCTTGGATTTCCTGAGGCTGTAAAAACGTTCTATTATAATCGCAAGCGCAATAATAGAGCACAGGATTAAAGGATATAAAAAGAACTCGGTCAGCAGTTCGGTTTGATTAAACATAGTATCGCACCCTTACTTTTTTAAATTCTTTAGTGCTTTCGAGGGCATCGAAATCCTTGATGCCCGTAAGCGAAGAAATCCGTTCCATAACGTTATGGGCGTCTTCTTTAGATTTTGAATGTATCATAGTAAATATATTGTATTCCCACCTTCCCGGATATACCGGCCTTTGATAGCAGTGGGAAACTTCTTTTATAGAAGACATGATTTTTCCGTGTTCTTCGGTTTCTTCCGGCTTAGATTTCCATATACCCATAATATTGTAACTGAATCCGGCTTTCTGATGATACAGGACGCATGCAAACCTGCGCATTTTTTTATCGCTTAAAAAATTTTTTATAGTTTCCAATAATTTTTCCTGGGAAATTCCTAAATTTGCCGATAAATTTTTAAAGGGTTCGGGGGTGATTTCAATGTCCTTTTGAAGTTCTCTGATGCACGATTTTTCAAAATCGGTAATTTTTATCTCGGAATCGGATTTAAAATCGTCATGCGAAAAAAATTTAAAAGAGGAAGACTCTTCGCCGGTCATGTCGAAATTAACGCCTATTTTGAAAAGTTTAAGCGTAGGCAGTATTAAATAATCGGATGCGCCCGACTTTTCGCTCAGCAGTTTAATTTCGTCTTCAAGAGAATATTCGGACGGCAGGGTAATAGTAAACCATATATTGTATTCGTTGTTCCTTAGATAATTATGGCTGACGCCGCTATGCGAATTTATGACGTCCGCGGCGGAATCCACAAGTCCGCTATCGACTTTAAACGCCGCCAGCGTGCTTTTATATCCTATATTGTGGGAATCGAATATAGCGCTTATCTGCCTAATAATTTTATTATTTTTTAGATTTAATATCCTGTTTAAAACCTCTTCTTCCGATATGCCGGTAAGATTAGCGATGCTTAAAAACGGGCGAACGGAAATAGGGAAATCAGTCTGCAGAATATTTAATATTTTCTTGTCGGTTAATTCAAGTTCCATATTTAAAAAAGGGGTTAATTTAAATTTAATTATATCAATTTATTCGAATAACCGTCAAGAAAAAACCTCCACCCGCCTTTTCGGCGGCAGGAGGCTTTAATTTTAATCTTTTACGTAAAAAAAAACTCTTTATGTTTTATGTTATTTTAAAGATTTAAGATAAGAGGCTAAAGCGTTAAGTTTCGATGCCGACATGTTTCTGTTTCCCGGCATAATAACTTGATAAGACCGGCCGTTGATGTTTGCGGTGGTTCCGGCGGCAAAATGGGCGCCAGGATTTGTTATCTGGGTTTTAATCCAGGAAAGGCTTTTTTTACTGCCTATGTGGGATAAATCCGGACCTACCGAGCCGCCCTGACCGTTAATACTGTGGCAGGCGATACATCCTTCGGAACTGAAAAGAGATGAACCCGATGCGGCAAAAACCGTAGTAGCGCTAAAAATTAATGCTGCGGCGATAAATAAAGCCGAAATGCTTTTTTTCATGATAATTCTACCCCCTTGAAATTAAAAAGAATTAATAAATTGATTTCCTGATAATATATATATAATATAATAAACTTTAAGTCAATATATTTTTCAGACGATATTTTACTAAAATTTTATAAAATTTTTCTTGCATTTTTCACTAAATAACATATAATAAAAAATCGTGTTTTTTTATTAAAATTTATTAAGGAAGAAGACTTAATAATCTTCCGGGGAGGTAAGGGTAAAATGAATTCTTTAGGAACGCATTTACTTTTAGAGTTAAAAAAATGCAAAAAAAATATTTTGGCCGACCTTGATTTCGTCGAAACCGCAATGCTAGATGCGGCGGCAGAAGCGAAAGCGACCATAGTGGAACATAAATTTCACGAATTTAATCCGTTCGGAATCAGCGGAATGGTGATAATTGCCGAATCGCATCTTTCCATACATACGTGGCCTGAATACGATTATGCGGCGGTCGATATTTTTACGTGCGGAGATATAATAAAGCCTCAGGAAGCGGCCGAATTTTTAGTCGAAAGGTTCGGGTCTTTGGAACCGCAGATTATGGAA
>JAJYHI010000144.1 GCA_021784835.1 bacterium | reverse complement strand
CTACTATTTTCGGCGGCACTTCCGTGTTAGATTCTAAATCTTCCATACTAAAGCGCCCGTGTCTTAACGATTCTTCCAAAAAACTGCCGCTAAACTCTGAAAATTCCGGACCGTTTGGGTCAAATTCCAGGGAAAGATATTCAGAAATTCTTTGAAGCTGTTTTTTAGGGTCTTTTAACATATCGTCGTAATCGACGAAAACGACTTTTTCTCCGGCTAAATATATAACCGTTGCAAGCATACTGCTAAACCATATATAGTAAGCAATTATATAATCGATATTTCCTTTTTTATTAATAGACCTTGCAACGCTGAGCGGATTTCTGCACGGAATAACATAAGAAGTATTTACGCCTAGTTCTGCAAAAATATTTTTCCAGATAGGTAAAATCTTGCTCATAAAAGGGTCTTTAAAACCAAAAATGTCATATTCTCCAAGCCGTTTTTCGATAAACGCTTTGGCGGATACCTTAAAAGCATCTACAACCTGTTGCGGTATTTTTTTTAAATCTACTAATATAGCGTAATCGGGCCTCTCAAATAGTAGTTTTAAAAAACCGTAGTTAAGGTTGTTTATATCCGAATCTTCAAAATAACCCTTTTCATTGCCGAAATCTGCCGGCTCAAGGGATTTTCCTAAATTAACGCCGAGAACTTTTAAACCTCTTGTAATAGCGCTGGTGCCGCTTCTGGGAACCCCGGTAACGGCTATTATGCGTTTGTTTTTATATTTATCGTCTGTCATTTAATTAATTTATCTATTCTTGATTATTATTGATTTTAACGGACATATCTTTTAAAATATTTTCCCATATTTCTATATTAGGCTTAAGTTCGAACTCGACTACGTCGGCAAGCAGGACGTAATCCTGTTCTACCTGAGTCGAAAGAACGGAAGAAAGAATTTTTTCGAGGTCGTTAAAATAAAACTGGATGCTTTTGCCGCCGTAAACAAGGCTGTCGTAATCTATTTTTAAGAATTCCGATATTTTTTCCATAATCTGAATAAACGTAGTAAGCCCCTTAAGGTATTCTGAAAAATTTTTAAACCCTCCGGCGCTGTTTCCCCACCTTATTTCATCCGTCGTTTTTACTATGCCTGCTTTAAATTCGTTTAGAAAAGCTATGGCGGCTTCAATAGAACCGTTTAAAAGTTCCAGCTGGCTCATAGTGGTTATTTTAATCTCGTCGGCGCTTCCTAACTTGAAAGCTTTAGATTTATCGGCATTCAGCATCAAATCGTCGTATTGTGTTCCGTTTATGACTATGTTTTTTATTACCCTGCCTTCGGGAATAAAACGTTTTATGTCGCCTCCATATAAAATATCGTGCATACTGCCCGCGTTTGAAACAGAATCGGTCAAATTCCCGTCAACATATAATTTCATATCAAATCCTCCGGTTTATAATGTTTATGATTTTTTATCTTATCTAAAAATATTAACGAAACTTTTTTAAATATATTCAGTTGAAGTTTATATCTCGAATAACTTTTAAGCGAATCGACGGCAAGACCGAACAAATCGTAGCTTACGGAACTGTTCTGGTTTATAACGTGAATCTGGTTAAACAAAGATAAGTCGTCGTAAACCGAAGATAAATATTTTAATTCAAAATCTATAGATTTTATATTGCCGGTATATTCCTCTATTTTTTTAGAATTAAAAGGGTCATGAATGGCCAGATTAATCATTTTTTTTGTCTCCGACATGCCTCTTTCGCATAAAGAGATAAGGCTTTCTGCCGACTTTAGCTCTTCGCCCGCATCTAAGCTAAGATTATATTCTATGCCTTCAAAACAGTCAAGAAAAAGCTCGATTTCATTTTCGTCTATATTCCAAAAATCTCCTTCATAATAATGTTCTAACGCTAATTTAAGTATTTTCAGCTTCAAATCTTTAAAGTTAAGCTTAATTTTTACTGCTGGAAAAAAATCGATGAATTCTTTAGAATCGAATCTCGACAGATACGGAATAATACCGGTATTTTTATATTTAGACAGTTTTTCGCTATAGCCGCTTTCTTTTTCAAGAACCATAAGCGACATATCGTAAATATATTCCGGCTTGATAAGTTCCCGGCATACCGGATTTAAACATTTAAGATTAAAATCGCACGGAAAACATCCTATATCAGGCACGACGAGCAGTCTGTTTTCGGCATAAGGTCCTGTTTCCAAAAAACCGACGTTTCCCGTATAAATAACGATTAATTTAGTCCCTGCCGCGACTCCTATATGCATTGTTCCGGTATCGTGGGTTATCAGAAGATTTGAGCGCCGGACGACGTAAACGAGGTCGGAAACCGAAGTTTTGCCGGTAAGGTTTATAAGCCTTTCGTCAGCGACGGAAGTTTCTATATAGCCGCCTGCTTTAACATCGTAATTTGCTCCAAGCAAAACAACTTTAATTTTTGGATTGCCGGATAAAAGCATCTTCGCTAATTCGGCAAAATAATCGTAACGCCATTTTTTAAGTTCCGTGGATGCTCCTATAGCGAAAGAAATGACCGTATCGTTTCCTTCTATGCCGTATTTTTTCAAAACTTCAAGCTCTTTATGTTCTCCGTCCATTTTTTTAATATCTAAATAGATGCTGTTTACGTGTATTTTATTTCCGCCTCGCTTTATCCTTAAGGTTCTTTCGTAAATATCTACGAGGTTTAAAACGCTTACTTTTCTGTTTTTAACCGCAGAAAATATATAGGCAATCATTTCGTCGTTAGAGACCACGGTTCCTTCGCGGGTTACCGATATGCCTATATTTTTTAACGCATTTAACATATAAAGGAAATATACGCTGAATTCGTCGTGTGAAAGATTTACGGCCAGGTCGTAATTTACGTTTAAAATACCGTCGAACATAGCGTTTAAGGCTCTTAAAACTTCAGAATTAAATTCGAAATTGTTTGCTTTTAAGAGCTCAGATAGCCCAGTAAAATCTATTGGTTTAATCTCATCTACATATGGCAGAAACGGTGCAATTTCGGCAAATTCGTTTGAGATTAAAAGTTTGACACGGCTTTCCGGATAGGTTAATTTAATTTTTTTAAAAAGAGCGGTGGACTGAATAAGGTCGCCCATGCGGGTAAGGTTCAGTATGATTATATTTTTCATTGCCGGATTACAGCCCTTCGAGTTTGACTAATTTTGATTTTACCGCCCATAACATTAAAATCATAGCTTCCGATTTTGACAGCCTGCCCTTGCCGCTCTTTATGCGCTCGACCATATCTCTAATAGAAAGCGATTTCTTATCCGAAAACTGCATAATAAGGTCGTGAAGTTCTTTGTTTCCCTCTGTTTCTTTCAATAGCCCCGAAATATTTTCCTTTCTGGTTTCAAGTTTAGATTTTATCTGTTCGTATGAACTTAAAAGTATTATATTCATCATCTCGCGGACGCGGCTTTCATATGTATGGTTTTTAACGGCAGTTTCCCTGCCGTGAGCGGCGATAGCAAACCTTTCCTCTTCATTGGCAAGATAGTACTTTATTTTTTTTCTTAAATCGTCCACCGTTTCAAAGACGACCAAATCTTTCCCGTCTTCAAAGACTCCTTCCAAATACCTGCGCCTATCGACAAGCTGAAAACCTCCGCATGCTAAGATTTCGTAAACTCTCGGATTTAAAAAATCGCCGTTTGGATTTATATCCCAGTGCCACATAGAAGAATGAAGATTTATATTTATTTTGGAATAGTTATATATTTTAACGGCTTCTTCTTCCGTGAACCTCTTGCCGTCTTCCTGAATTAATAAGCTTAAAGGCAGTCCGACATACCAGTCGCTTCCCCATATTTTGAA
>JAJYHI010000050.1 GCA_021784835.1 bacterium | reverse complement strand
CGTTTGCAATTTTTTCGACATAACCTTCGGCCTCCGGAATATGAACCCGTAAAAACGTATGGTGTATATTAACTATATAGTCTATTAAAAAATTAACGTCCCAGTCGTTCGCTTTTTTACTTAACGAGTAATTATCGTCGTTTTCCGCCGCCGAAGGACTTTTTAATTCATCGACTATAAGCAGCCGGTCTATGCCGGATTCTTCGCATACATCTTTTAACGTTTTGGAACCGCCGCAGCAAAAATCCACCCCGTATTTTTTAAATACCCCGATTTTTTCCGGATTTTCCGAAGCAATTTCGCCTACGCTCTTTAAAAGTAAAACATCCTCATTGGTTTCCATTTACATTTCTCCTTGAATTTTTATGAACCCTTATTTATTTTTTGTAATTTTAACGACCCATTTAACCGGCCCGTTTTCTAAATATTCCCATCCGAAAGCGTCTCCGTTTTCCGCCGTAAGCTGATAATGCAAAGGTTTGGGGTCATGGTCGTTTTCTATTATAAGGCTTTTCCCGGTTTTAAGTTCTCCTAATATTTTAAATATCGTAGAATGTTTATATTTCGGTTCTATGGCAGTTACATCTAAAGTTATCGAATCTTTATTTTTTTCCGTTTCCATTTTTCTCTCCTCGAATTTTAAATTTCCGTTATTAATTTTTTAACCTATAGTTCTATTATCCCTAATTTTAAACGTTTAATATATGATTTTTGTCACATTAATAAAATAAAATAATTTTATAAAAAATAAAAATGTGACAAAAGTCATAACGTTTAATTTTTAAAATTTTTTATAATTTAATAAACTTGAAATAATTTATTTTAATTTATTAATTTATTATGGCGATTCTACCGAAATTCGACAAAAGATTTATGGCGGTATGGGCGCCTGCAATAGCAGGATTGATCATTATCATTTCGCTGTCTTTTATAGAATTATATTATTCTTTGAGGACATCCGACGGAATCGGATTAAATTCTAAAAAAGTTATCGCTCCGGCAGGAAAAAAAATATTTTATAAATTAGGGTGCGTCAGATGCCATAATATAAGAGCATTAGATGTTAAGGGAGGGCATGTCGGCCCAGACCTTTCAGGCGCCTATTCCGACGTAAAAAAAGTTTACAAGGAGAACGTAAACGGTTTCCTGAAAAATCCTACCGGAACGATGTATTTTGTATTATTGTTCAACCATTTAAACAGAGAAGACAGAAAAATCATAACGGCGGAATTAAAAAAGGCGCAGGATATTCAAAATAAAATGAAAAATAAAAAAGCAAACGACAATAAAAGGGGGTGAAAATATTTAACGGTTCGCGGTTAGATTTAATTTATTTTAATTAACTGTAATAAATGAAAAGAGGAGAGTTTATGGAAAAAAGCATTTATTATGACGAAAAAGCGGTAAACAAATTTTTAAAAATTACGTTATCGCTTACGATTATATTCCTTGTCGTTCTATTGGTTTACGGAACGTTCAAGGTATATTACGGTGCGCCGCCTATTCCGGCGCAGGTAGTAACTCAAAAAGGCAAGACCGTCTTTACCGGAAGAGATATAGTTGCCGGAAAGGCGAGGTTTCAGGAATTCGACCTTATGGACTACGGCTCTATTTACGGCAACGGCGCATATTTCGGGCCGGACTTTACAGACCAGTATATTCACAGGGAAGTTAAGTACTACAGAGACTTCGAGGCGCAGAAGCTTTATAAGAAGCCTTACGCTCAAATCTCGCCGAGAGACCGGGTTTATATAAAATCTCTCGTAATATCTAAAATAAAGAAAAACAGATTTTCTCAGGCGGGCAGACTTTTGACTTACACGCCCGGCGAGATATATGCTTTGGGGAAAATTCAAAAGAGAATCGAAAGTCTTTACACAAAAGGCGACCGGAACCTCGGAATAGGAAAAAATCTGGTGCCTTCCAAACAGGATATAAAAAAGATAGTGGAATTTTATTCGTGGGCGGCGTGGAGCGCCGAGACGTTAAGGCCGGGAGTTAACCATACTTATACCAACAACTGGCCATACAGCAGAGGCGCGGGCAATACTCCGCCGACTTATCTTTATACGTGGACTTTTGCATCTCTGGCGACTTTTATCGCCCTTGCGGGTCTCGTCATCTGGTTTTTCCTTAACTATATTTCTCCGGGCTGGCAGGAAGCTCCCGCAATGCTTGAAAACTGGAAGCCGATGGTGGACCTGGATAGTTTTAGAATTACCCATTCGATGAAAAAATCCGCCAAATTCTTTTTCTTAGGCGTTTTCCTGCTCGGTTTGCAGATTATAGCGGGTATGCTTCTGGCGCATTATTATGCGGAAAGAGCGTCGTTCTTCGGAATTCATACTCTTACCGCTCTGCCGTTTAATATCGTTAAGTCGTGGCATATTCAGCTTGCGATTTTATTTATCGCTTCGACATGGCTCGGCGCCGGTATATTCGTTTCTAAATATATAGGCGGCGGAAAAGAAGCAAAATGGCAGTCGTTTTTTATCGATTTTCTCTGGTGGGCATTATTAATCGACGGAGTTGCGGCTCTCGTAGGAATGTATCTGGGAGCCAAAGGCTATTTTCATAACGGCTTATGGTTTTTCCTCGGCAATCAGGGGCTTGAATATCTGCAGTTGGGAAGACTCAATCAGATTATCGTATTCGTAGGCTTGCTGCTGTGGGTCGTAATACTTTACAGGGCGTTAAAGCCTCATTTCATAAAAAATACCGATAAATGGAGCGTCGAAAGCCTGTTTTTAATAAGCGCCGTTACTATAGGTTTGATGTACGTATTCGGAATGTTTCCGCTTGCGTGGATTCTCAAAAATTGGACTATAACGGATTTCTGGAGATGGTGGGTCGTTCATCTATGGGTCGAAGGAACCTTTGAATTCTTTGCCGTTGCGGTTATAGGTTATTTCTTTCTTTCGCAGGGTCTCGTGAAAAGAACGACTATAGAAAATACCCTGCTCCTTGAGATAATTCTTATATTCTTGGGCGGCATTATCGGAACGGGGCATCATTTTTATTTCATAGGCGACGCGTCTATCTGGATTGCGCTCGGCTCTATGTTCTCGTTCCTCGAGGTTATTCCCCTCCTGCTTTTAACTATGCAGGCGGTTTACGAGAAAAATATCCTTGTAAAAGCCGGCAAAGCGTTTCCGCAGGATTTATCGTTTAAATATTTAGAGGCCTCTACATTCTGGAATTTTATCGGAGCGGGCGTTTTCGGAGCATTAATCAATACTCCGTTGATGAACTATTACGAACACGGCCAGTATTTAACGATAAACCATGGACACACCGCCTTATTCGGAGTTTTCGGCCTTCTGGGCATCGCATTGTCCTATTATGTCTTAAGGATGATAGTCGAACCTTCTAAATGGACGGAAGGCGCAGGAAGAGTTGCCCTGTGGTGCTTTAACGTAGGTATGATTTTATGGGTTATCCTTAATTTCCTGCCGGAAGGCTTTATGCAGTTCGCGGCTTCGATTAAACACGGCTACTGGTATTCAAGAAGCATCTATTTTTACGACAAGACCGACCTGTGGCTGTGGTTAAGAGTTCCCGGAGATATAATTTTCAGCATAGGCGTTCTGGTTCTTTTCATAGATATAACGAAAAAACTTTTGCAGGTTAAAAAATCGGCAGAAGAATAAAAGGCAGGGTATTTAGTTTTATCGTTCAGTCTGCACCCCCCGGACGGTAAAATAAAAGAAAAAGGTGTCAGATTTTATTTTTGACACCTTTTTCTTTATATGTATGACCGCTTTTTCAAAAATATGGTAAAATATCGTTATGAAAAACAAAACGATATTTTATATTTTACTTGCAGGCATAACAATTTTTGGACTGATATTTTTAATCTACTTCATACATAAAAATAATTCCGCAAAAAACGTTATAAATCTTAAGGAATTGTCTCCTATCCGGCAGATAAACAAACAAGCTTCCAGTTTGC
>JAJYHI010000100.1 GCA_021784835.1 bacterium | reverse complement strand
TAGTAATCTGATACTCTTTATTCCAGCCGCCGTAAGTCGCAACCTGCGCTACTCCCGGCACGGTTTCTAAGGCATATCTCAGGAAATACTCCTGATAGGAATATAAATCGGCTAAACTCTGGTTATGCGCTTTGTCTATTATCGCATACTGGTAAACCCAGTCCACTCCGTTTGCGTAAGGACTTAAAACCGGGGAAACGCCTGGAGGAAGCAGTTTTTTTGCCTGAGAAAGATATGTCAGTATCTGCGCTCTCGCCCATCCTAACGAGGTCCCTCTTTTAAATACGACCGTAACGAAAGATGTGCCGTACATAGAATTTCCTCTCACCTCTTTAACTTTTGGAGCGGAAATAAGCGAGGACTCTATAGGGTAGGTTACCTGAAGCTGGACTATGTTCGGCGGCTGTCCCGGCCAAACCGTTTTAATGATAACCTCTGAAGGCGCTATATCGGGAAGAGCGTTCAGCCTGATATTGTAAACGGCATATACCCCGCCTAACCCTAAAAACAGCATAAAAACAAAAACGAGGAACTTATTGTTTATGCAGTAATCTATTATTTTATTTATCATAGGTATTCTCCCTCTTTAATTTTGCAAAAGAAATTTATTTTCTGGATTCCCGCTTTCGCGGGAATGACTTTACGAGGATTTAACTTTTCATCCAACGGGTGTCATTCCCGCGAAAGCGGGAATCCAGAGTTTATGAACCGCTGGAATAATCGCAATTTCTATCTTTTACATTCCGGGCATTCCCGCCATAGAACCGGTAGTCTGCGACAGATTAGAATCGCTCGACATAAGGAATGTTCCCGATACGACGATTCTTTCGCCGTCTTTTAAGCCGGATATTACCGGATAGTAACCGCCGTATCTTGTCCCTATAACGACATATTCCGGCACAAAATATCCTTTTCCTTTATAAACGAAAACCAGCGGTTTTGCCCCGGTTATAAGAACGGCGGACGTAGGAACCGCAAGTGTCTTTTTACTTTTAATCATAATTTCGGCATTTCCGTACATACCGGGTTTTATTTCGCCGTTTGAATTGTTAAAAACGAGCCTGACCTCGTCAACCCTTTTTTTGCCGGCAAGATAAGGATAAATAAACGAAACCCTGCCGTAAAATACCTGTCCGGGATAGGCGTTAAATCTCATCTTTACCGTTTCCCCCGTTTTTACGAAAGGCATATCTTTTTCATAGGCCCATATATTCATCCATACGCGGCTCAGTCCTGCCAGTTTATAAAGCGGCTGTCCCGCGTTAAAATAACTTCCGGAAAAAATAGATTTTTTCAAGAAAACGCCGTTTACCGGCGAGTAAACGGTAGTATCGGTTAAAACTAATCTTCCGTTCTTTATCGAATTCAGCTGTCCGTTTGTAATGCCGAACTGTTTGAGCCTGAAAGCCGAAGAATTTAAAAAGGCTTTGGCCTCTTTTATTCCGAAATTAAAACCTGATTTTTTTAATTTTATATAATTTTTATAAGCAAGCATAAAATCCTTTTCGCTATTGACTAACTCCGGGCTATAAACGGTAAAAAGGGGCTCTCCCTTATAAACGCTCATACCCGGTTTATTTATAAAAAGGTTTTTGACGTAACCGCCGTATTTTAATGTTACGGTTTTTTCTAAAGGAACGCTGTAAGCAACCTCGCCTATAGTTTTAATTTTTCTCGTCAATTTTATTAATTTTGCTTTTCCGACTTTTATGCCGTAAAGCTGTCTTTGAATCGTGCTTACCATTACCCCACCCTTAACCATTTTCATCTTAGGTTTTGGTTTTGCGATTACGCCCTTTTCGGCGGAAATCTGCTTCCTTCCGGTAAATATGCCGGTATTTTTTAAAAATATAACCGTAACAACGCCGCCGAGAACGAAGGCGGCTAAAAATATCGATATATTTTTAGCATTTTTTAAAATTTTCATTTAATTAACTCCTTAATTTACTTAATTTCTTTAATTTTTATCGTATTTTCCCCATAATCTGTTCGAGGCGGGATTTGTCTATATAATATTTTGCATTATATATATCCCTTTTAAATTCCGAATCGATTAATTTTCTGAAACTGTCTAAGAGTGAAAATGCGGACGACCTCCCAGTTCCGAAAGATGATATTTCGGCTTTAAAAAGAAGTTTTGCTTCCGGAACATACAAATTTTCATACAATTTAAAATTGTTTTTGTTTATCCGCAGATCTTTCGCATAAACGCCGATGTTTTTTATAATTTGCAACCTTTCCCAGCTGAGAGCGTAAATAGAAGAAAGTTTGTCTTTTTCTGCTTTATTTATCAAAGGTTTCTGATACGAATTAAAATATACGGGCAGGGATAACCCGACGGAAGCCGACAAAACGGGAACCATCGAATATCTGTCTCCGTAACCGGCTTTGAGGTAAAAATCAGGGAGATACGATTCTTTAGCATAAGCGGTTTCGTAATCGGATTTTTTGACGAGATATTTTAAAGATTTTAATTCCGGATTATATTTATACGCCGTTTTGATATCTTTTTTTGTTTCCGCCCCCTTTCCTGCCTCTTTTATTTTCGGCAGGACGGCTCTGCGAGATTTAATATATGAAGGCTCAAACCCGGTCAGTTCGCTCAATAAATAAATTAATTTAGCTTTAACATTGTTCAGCGAATACAATTCCGATTTTAACGCCGCCTCTTCCAGCATAGTCCTGATATAAGCCGGAGCGGAAACGGTTCCCGTGCCGTATTTTTGGGAAATATCCTTCAGTATTAGATTTAAAAGCAGCCTGTTATATTTAACTACGGCAATCTGTTTTTCTAACAAGGCGAGATTATAATAGCTTTCCTTGACCAGATAAGCTGTATCGATTTTTAAAGCCATTGTTTTTGCTTTTGACGACATATAAGAATACTTATTTATTTGGCTTTTTGTTCCTAGTTTCGAAGGAAAAGGTATCTTCTGGCTTATACTCAAGCCTATATCGCTCATCGAATTGACTCCGATTCCGGGATTATTAAATCCGTTTGCATCCGTAAACCCTATTCCCGCCACCGGCTCCGGAAGGGCTTTTGCAATCGCTATTTCTTCCATGCGTCCTTCGGTTTTCAGAACGGACGAAGCTATATGGGGATTTTTCAAGGCATTTTTTATAAGAATGCTCAGCGGTAAAATATTTGCCGTTTTCCTTTTATGCTTTTGATGATTATATCCGTAAGATTTATCGACCGGATTAATAACAATAAAAACCGAGACGGTAAAAGCCGTTAGCACCGTTAAAACGGTTAAAACTGTAAAAGTTTTTTTCATAACTGAATAACCTCTTAAATTTTTTAACTTGGGATAATTAAATTATGCTCATTTTAAATCTATATTTATATGCATCTTAATATACATGCGAGTATAGCATAAGATATTTAACCGGATAAAATTATAGCCGACTGCTTCCGGTTAATTAATAAAATTTATATTTTATGAATATAATGTACGGTTTGTTTGAAACTTGATTTTAATGCAATTTAAACTGCTGAAGTATTTTGAGGAGGATGGGGTATATCGGAAGAAAAATGTTTAATATAAAATAGCCTTTTAGGCGAGACTGTTTTAACAATGCCGCCGTAATAAAACATGACCAGACGATAGGCGGCGGGTAAATTCTGGCATTCCACGCAAGACTGCAAATTTAACTTATTGGAATGCCGCCCTGCTGTTTTTAAAAAAGACGGCATATGTTTCCCCGCCGACTGTCCCGCCTGCCTCATATTCATAGACATTCCAACCCGCACTGGTGACATAATCATCGGAACGTTAAGCATATAGCTTATATCCGTAGCTCCTATCAGATAACATATGGCGATGGTCGCAAGAGGAAGGAACAAAAAAATCATATATTTTTTGTCAGAAAAGGATTTCTCTTTTTTCATAATATATATCATATCATTTTATATTGCATAATTGCAAATTTTACCCAAATCCCGCAAAAGATATACCTTTGCCATTTCTCCAAAATATTTCTTAGTTTGAATTATTCCGTTTAATTAGATTTTATTTAAAATTATATCATAATAAATGCAAAATTTATTTATTTATTTAATCTTATCGTTTAATCTTTAATTTTAACATAAAAATCCTTATTTTCCCACTTTTCCGCATCTGTCCAGTAAAATGTAAAAACAATTTCATCGTTTTCCTTTAAATTTTCCGTCGGCAAATCGGTATAAAAAACTCCAAGCCCTGAATTTTTTACCTCTGCATCGTTAACTGTGCGCCATCCGTCGCTCGTCCAGTGAACTAAAGCATGGGAAAGCGTTTCAATGCGTAATTTTTTTCCGGCAGGGATTTTATGCAGTTTATGATTAAAGCGCCATTGCATAATATTAGACGTTAATCCGTTCTTAAGATAACGTAAAACGGTCTGCGGAGGCATGTCAAATACTCTTTTTTCGGTAATAGAACGGATAAGTTTTAAATATTCGGCATGCGCCCATACTAAAGGCATAGCCGAACCGGACGGACGTCCAAAGAAAAGTCCGCGCTCCGGTATATCTCTGCTATCCCATACTTGTTCGGGAAAAAGACCGATGCCGTCGGCAAAGCCTTCCATCGTTTTTAGCAGGCGTTTTGCTTCTTCAATATCTCCTAAGGCAACGCTGTAATGTCCCCGCTCGCCGGTGAGAAGAGGCCACAGCCGTCCCCTGCCTGTACCGTCGAAAGGGCTTCCGTCTTGATGTTCGCCGTAACCGTCCCCATTATATCTATGCCAACATGGACCGGAAGGCGTTTCCATTTTAAGCATTGTATCTATAACCCTTACCGTATCGACTATCCTTTTATCGTCCGCTCTCCTTAACCCAAAACGAACTAAAGCAAGGGCATCCGTACAAACTACGGAAGATATATGAGGATAACATGATGCGGGCGGACGGTTTTTAATGCATATAACATCGTCGCCTTCTTCAAAATCGGGCGGAGTAACCCTGACGTAAAAACCTTCAACGCCCGCTTTATCGGCAAGCTCCCCTCCTTTTACGTAAAGCCAGCGGTCTATGCATGAATACCACGAATCCGCCGTTTCTAATAAATAAGGAGCAAAAACGGATTCGCCGGCTAATTCCGCAAGTTCGGCTCCGATTATAAGTGCGGAAATTTCTGCCGCAATGGTAAAAGGGGTATAACCGCCGTTTTCTTCCCATCTATCCTGCTGCGTAACGGGACCGTTCTTTACGATATAAGCAAGGGCTTTTTTTACCATAGGCCAAAAACGGTTAATATCGCTTTCTAAAATAGCCGTTTCCCTGCGGGCAAGGTCTAAAAGCAACACCGGCAGGGCGGTTTCATCCATTTGAATACCGTTCCAGTATGGAAAGCCGTCAATCCACATATTTTGAGGCCAATGACCGTCGGATTCCTGAGTAGATTCAAAATATATAAGCATATTTAAAATTTCAGATTTAATATTTGCGGCGATAAGCCCGCCTGCGGACTGAACCATATCGCGGGGCCAAATAAGATGATAGCCTCCGAGGTCGCCGTCTCCTTTTGAAAAACCCCACGGCACGGCAAGACTGGCAAGAACCGCCCCCGGAATATATTTAGACCGGTGAATCAATATTACCATTGCGCTTATAGAAAAAAGCTCGTGTTTTTCGGCATAAAAAACAGGCTTTTGTTTTTGCCAGAATTCCCGCCACTCGCCGGAATATGATTCGAGAATTTTCTCAAAACCCTCGTTTATAGAGGCTATCGATTGAAGCGCCGCTTCTGAAGGATTTCGTCCGAATCCAAGCGCCAGCAGAAAAGAGCCGTCTTTATTAAGCATCATTTCTCCCGTTAGCGCAACATTGCCGTTTTCAGCCCTTTTATAGACTGACGTAAGTTTTCCGTTTTTCTTTAAATCCTGCCAGCCGTCCGAAAAACCGACAAAACCGACAGAACAAGCTTTAAAACCTTCTTCATTCATAAGGCATAAAGAGGTTTTGTGACGTGAAGCAAAAAGCCCCGTTTTTCCTTTAAATTCATCTAACCATGCAGTATTGCCTGCGCCGTGATTGCCTATATGCGATGCGGTGATTGCATATAGCCTGTAATTGCCTGGTTTTAACGGAGTAAATTTCCCCCTTATCAGAACTACCGACCTTTTAGTGTCGGCGATAATATCCTTTTCGATGCGATAATATCCTTTTTCGCAGACGCTCTCAATGTGATATGCCGGTATCCCCGTATAAATAAGGGAAGGGGAATGTTTAGCATGCCTTTTTTCTTCCGAAAAAAAACCGTCGTCCGCCGTTACCACAAAACCAAGGTCGCGGATTGCCGCCTCGTCTTCTCTCGGCGAATAGACTTCATTTAGAATACCGTGAGACATTGTGAACCAGACGGAACTCCCGTTAAAAGCCGTCCCTACGCAGCTTTTATTGGCTCCTGTCCACCTGCCCGGTATCCCTGGCCATCCTGGAGCAAAAAATTCATTATCCATTGTTTACACCCGTTAAAATATTACGTTGAATCAAACAATGCTTAAACGCAACAAAATTTATTTTAATTAAATTGAATTTATTAATTTATATTTTATTATTAAAATCAGCATTAACCGCCATGCGTGAAATTAGAATAATCAATCATTGCGCCGTCGGCAAATATAGTACTGCCGGTAATGTACGAGGCTAAATCGGAAACTAAGAATGTTGCAACATCGGCGATTTCATCCGGCTGACCCATTCTGCCAAGCGAAATTTTTTTAAGAAGGTCGCTTAACGTCGAAGGATTACCCCATACGCTTTTGTTGATATCGGTTTGAATCGCTCCGGGCGCAAGAGACAGCACCCTGATACCGGACGAACCCAATTCCTGCGCCATAGTTTTCGTTAGCATAGAAAGGCCGGCTTTTGCAGCCGCATATCCGCTGTAGCCGCTCCATGGAATTATTTCGTGAACGGACGTCATATTTAATATAACGCCTTTTTTCTGGTTTATCATATGCTGTAAAACTTCTCTGGCGCAGTAAAAAGGACCGAATAAATTTATTTTAATTACTTTTTCCCATTCCGATATATCGGATTCGTATATAAGAGAATGTTTTCCGTCAATCCCCGCGTTATTCACTAAAATATCAACTCCGCCCCACTTTTTAACAAAAGTATCGACCATATTTTTAACTTCGCCGCTGTCTGAAACGTCTGCTTGAATGGTGATAACGTCTGTTCCTAAGATTTTTATTTCCGAAGCAATTTTTTCCGCCGCATCGGGGTGGGAATGAAAATTTAATCCGATTTTTGCTCCGGCGGCGCCGAATTTTTTAGCAATCGATTCACCCAAGCCGGAACTGGCACCTGTAATTAACGCCCTTTTGCCTTTTAAATTTATATCCATAGCCCTTATTACCCCCTATTTTTTTTACAAATAAGAAATTAAATATGAAAAACTTTAAACGGGTCGTGTTCAAAATGATACACTTTAGCTACTTCTATTTCTAACATTTTCAGCCATTTCGTCTGAATAGATACGGCAATAAAAGCGCCGAGTAACGGACCTATCCAGTAAACCCACCAACCGCTCCATATGCCCGACGCCAAAGACGGTCCAAAACTTCGAGCCGGGTTAGTGCTGGTTCCTGAAACAGGAGCTTCAAAATAAACCATAACTGCATAAAGGAATGGAAATAAAAAGGGGGTAAAAGGCCTTAATCGTTTATAGCCGAGAAATAAAAAAAGTCCTGCAATAAGGCAAAAAGTCGTTGCAGCTTCGCCTAAAACCGCTTCTGCCGCGCCTCCTTTTCCCGGAATAGTCGCTCCATAATTTACCGTTTTTCCTATGCTTCCCCAAAAAAGAAGCATAAAAGCCCCTGCCGCCGCTCCGAGAAACTGCGCTACAACATAACCTATAGCCATAGTGCTTTTAATTTTGCCTTTCATCCAGAATGAAAACGTAACGACCGGATTAATATGAGCGCCGCTCCATTTCCCCACCGGTGAAAACGCTATAAGCATACCGGTGCCGCCGAATAAAAATCCCGTAAGAGCCCTTCTAATACCGGAACTTGGAATTAAAGAAACTACCGGACTTCCTTTGCCGAAATCTAAAATTACGAAAGAAACGCCGATGCCTATAAGCAGAGCCGTCCCAATAAATTCTGAAAGATACAATTTCCATATTTTCATATTAATTTAAATTATATCATAAATAATATATTTACCGTTTTATATTTAATAATTTTAACGCAATCCTATATAATCACAGATAAACCGTATCCTGCGTCTGCGAATATCCGGTTTTTAAAAAAAGCAGTATATAATCTCTTAAGTGCCTTGTAATTAAAAAGTTGTGCTTTACGTGGTTATGCCCGTTTTCTCCAAGCTGTTTGGCATATTCCGGATTTTGCAGAATCTGCTTTGCGTATAAAGCGGTTCCTTCCATTGTTCTGGATAAAAGTCCCGAATATTTGTGCGTAATTTGAAGCGGTATGCCTCCGACCGCCGATGCTATAACGGGTTTAGATTTCCATAAGCCTTCGGAAACCGTAAGCCCGAAACCTTCCTTTATGGATTTTTGCAATATTACGGTTGACGCTCTCTGAAGAGCGTTTATTTCGATATTGCTGACGGGCGGAAGATTTAAAACGAATATGTCTTTGTCTCCGCCCGCCTTTTCGATAACTTCATTATAAACTTCCGTCGCTTCGGGATCGTCCGCCGCCGCTCCGCCGGCAAGAACAAGCTGGCAATCTACGTGTTTTTTAACGAGCCTGTAAACGTCGATAACTCCCAAAGGGTCTTTTAACCTGTCGAATCTGGAAATCTGCGTTATAATATTTCTTTCGGGGTCTATTTTAAATCTCGCCAATACTTCGTTTATAGTTTCAGCCGGCAAATCTTTATTTTTATCGGAAAGAGGGTCTATCGACGGCGAAATTAATATCTGCGGTATTTTAAGCTTTTTTGCAAACAGCGGAGACGAAAAAACCGAATAATCGTATTTTTCTATAAATTTTTTTAAAAAATTAAACGTCTTCGTGTTAGCCGAGCTCAAATCTATGTGGCATCTCCATATAAATTTTTTTTCTTTAAAACCGTTTTTGTCTTTTGCCTTTATCAATCCTATAGGCTGGGGGTCATGTATGAATATAATATCGCCGATTAGATTAATTTCCTTTAAGTTTTCTTCCGTAACGTCTAGAAAGTGTCTGAAATCGCTTTCCGATATATTTTCTTCTACGCCGTGAAGAGAATTATGAATTTTTTTAGTTATTTCAAAAAACTTTTCTCCGCCTTTTATAAAATCCCATCTGGCATCGACGCCGACTTCTTTCAGAAGAGGCACCATTCTGGAAAGAATTTCGGCGACGCCGCCCCCGACCGGGGTGGAATTTATATTTTGAATAATTTTGCCGCTTAAATAAGAACCTAATTTCTCAATTTCTTCTATCGTTTCTCCGCCTACAATATCTGCGTAATCCTTTATAGACCTCATTTTATATCCTTTTATATTATTATTATAATTATTGAATTTTAATTATTTTATTTAAATATTTTTAAAGATATTTTTCCGTATAATTGATGATTTGTTCTTTCAATTTATCCATAGTAACGGAATAAGGGTCTAAATTAGCAATTTTAGCGGCTAAATCCGGAAGCCGAAGTTCGTCTCTAATCCATACCGAAAAATCGTCGAATCCCGAGCTTAACCTGAAATGGGATTCGAAAAAATGATAATATACCGAAAAAATAGTGATATTTTTTAAAATATCGTAAAACTCCCTGAGAGTATATGCCTCTTTCCCGGCAGACATTACGAAAGTAACCGCTTTCATAAAATTAAACCTTTCGTTCATTTCAACCCGTCTGGTTTTTGAATCTTTAGATATAAAAACCGTTAATCTTCTTGTCAATTCCTGTCTATAAGCATCCATAGCGTTATATGCGAACATATCTATACTCGATATCTCTTCTCCCAGCAGTCTTTCTCCGAGCGCATTGATAATCCAGTGCGCAAAATCGTTAGGAGCGTCGGGAACTACGTAATGGTGCTGTATAAGATAATGATGCGTATGGTAATAAATAATAGGGTCGTCTGCCTTTTTTATACCGTCTAAAAGTTCTTTTAAATTTAAGGCATAAATCCCGGTAAGTTGAGGCAAAGTAAGTCGCGTATAAAATTTAAACGGGTATTTTGCTCTCGTTTCCATTTTTATTTCTCCTTTTTATTCTTAAAACAAAAGATAAGATTAAATCTCTTAACGGGTCCTCGTAAATTTGCGGCGTATAAACTTCTACGGCGACAAAATAACTCGCCGAAGAAACATCTACTACTCTAATAACCGGCGGAATATCTGTTTCTATTAAACCGCCTATAATTTTAGAATCGCCCGCCGGGATATTGCTATAATCACCGGCTAACGTTAAATAGTCATAAAGTTCCTTTCTGAAACTTTCTAAATCGGTTTCTTTGTCAAGCTCGAACCTGACTCTGACTAATCTTCTTTTTGTATTGTCGTAATTAGTTATTAAAGCCTGCATTAAAATATTATTGGGCGCTCTCATAGTAAAACCGCTGTCCTCTATGATAGTCGTAAAAAGCATATTTATATCTTTTATGACGCCGGTATATCCCGGCTTGGCGGTTTCATGCTGATAAGTGGACATTAATAAACCATACTGCCATGTGACTATAGTTATTCTATCGCCTATTTTAAAAGGCTTCCCGAACAATATTATAAAACCGGCAAGCAGGTTGGATAAAAAAGACTGTGCGGCGATTCCGAATATCACGCCTATAAAAGTAGCGCCGAGAAGAATATTCGATATATCGATGCCAAGCGTGGTAAAAATAAACAGAACGAGAATAAAATATCCGGTAAAACTTAATAAAAACCTCAGAAATCCCGCCTTATCTTCGGAAATATACCCGCTAAGTATTTTAGACGAGCTTTTTTGAATTATTTTTATCGCTAAAATCCCGAAGACGGCGATAAATATTGCTTCGATAATGGAAAAATAACCTTTTGGAAGTATGTTTTTAGAAAAATATTTCGAATAAAAATGTATAACGTAAAACAGGACGAAAAACAAAAAACCTAGAAGAGCTATGGGTATTATAATATTAACCAGTCTCTTTAAGGGAGCGGAAGAAGCGGTTTTTTTATCCTTAAATTCGTCTTCCCCGTTTTTGCCGTTATTATTACTCATAATTTATTATTTTTAGATTAAATAAAATAAAGAGCGGCAAGAAAGTTATAAGCCCAATCGTAAATATCGTTTTCCATGATTATATTTTGCATCTTTGTAATTCTCGTCTCTTTTTCTTCTTTATCCATCATAAGAGCTTCGTATATTTTTTCGGCAAAACATTCTGTATTGAAGGGATTAACTAATAAAGAATCGTACAGCTCTTTAGACGACCCTGCAAATTTAGACAGTATGAGCATGCCTTTGTAATCGGTATCCGACATAATATACTCTTTAGAAACAAGATTCATCCCGTCGTGCAGAGGAGAAACTATCATAATATCGCAAAGCCTGTAATATGCCAGATAAACTCCTAATTCAAGCTGTTTAAAATAACCTGCTACCGGATGCCATTCCGATGTCCCGTATTTCCAGTTGATATCGCTGATGAGTTCCGAAATTTCTTCGTTTAATTTCTTATAAGCATTGATATGCACCCTTGAAGGAACGCCGAACTGGACAAAAACAAATTTGCCTATAAGCTCCTGATGGTTTTCAAGCATTTTATCGATAGCTTTTAGCTTTTCGACAATTCCTTTGGTATAGTCGAGCCTGTCCGTAGAGACGGCTAAATATTCATACGGCTGTCCTATGATTTCGTCGTTTTTTTTGATTTTATCTATAATTTTATCGGTTTCTCTCGACAACGCAAAGTGATGAAGATAATCGGCATCGACCGAAATAGGAAAAGGTTTGACCCATGTTTTATGCCCTTTATATGTAACGGAATAATCCGACCAGTTTACCTGGGCTTCAAGCTCCCATTCGCACGTCCTTAAAAAATTCTGGCAGTGATAAATTATTTGAAAGCCTATCAAGTCGTTTGCCAGTAAACCTTCAAGGAGTTCATGCTTTTCCGGGCATATCGAAAATATTTCCGGGTTGGGCCAAGGAATATGCCAGAATATCGAAACTTTAATATTTTCGTCATATTCTTTTATATATTTTGCGCATCTTGCAAGATGATAATCCTGAAGCCATATGACATTTTCTGGGGGAGATGAGGAACTCGCTACCTCTTCCGAACCGCCGCCGCCGGAAATATTGCTTAAATGGCCGGATTCGTAATTATTCTTCGATTCATTTATTTCTTCTATGATAGAGTCCGCAAATTTTTTATTAACGTCGTCGTAAGTTAAAAACTGCGCAGAGTTAAAAACAGGCTTAACGTAAACGATGTGGCACAGCGGCCATAAAACGGAATTTGCATAACCGTAATAATAATCTTTTATATCCGTTTTGTTAAGAAAAATTCTTTTAAGGGTATAAGATTCTTCGCCTTCGGAAAGTTTTATCCTGCCTTTTTCGTCGGATACCGCTTTATCGGCATTTCCGCCCCCATAAACGACCCATGTCCCGTTGAGATTTTTCATAATCGGTTCGAGGGCGATAGTAAGGCCGCCGACCGATTTTACCGCTTTGATTTTTTTTCCGAAATATTCGTGCGATACGGGTTCCCTGTTAGAAGCAACTATTAAATTAATATTGCCTAATTTTTCTTTAATTAAATCATTAAATCTTTTTTTTTCCATAATTATTTATTGAAATTTATTAAAGATTTAATTAAAAATATAATTTTTAAACTATTTTTTATTATATTTTACTATATTTTTATTATTTTTACAATATTTCATTATTTTTTACATTGTATTATAATAATAAATTATGCTTTATAACGGAATTAAAGAATTTAACCAAATAAAGACGAATATAATTTCGGGCTTCTCCGGCTTAACTTATAAGCCGGATTTTATAATTTTATGCGTAGATTTCGACGGAACATTAGTCGAAATATGTAAAAACCCACTGGATGTTTACGCCCCGGAACAGCTTAAATTTTTTTTAAAAACCGCGGGTAAAATAAAAAACGTTATCTTATGCGTAATTACCGGACGGGAATTAAACGATATACAAAACAGGGTCGGCATCCGTAAAAACATTGTTTATTCGGGCAACCACGGTTTTGAGATAAAAAGTTATTACGATAGCCTAAAAATCGATTTTCTTGTAAAAAATACCGAAAAATATATCCCGTTAATAAAAAAAACATTAAATGAAATAAATAAATTTCGGAAAACAGTTTTGCAAAATTTAATCGTAGAAGACAAAAAATTTTCTATAAGCATGCATTACAGATTATTAAATTACGGCGAAACCAAAATTTTAAAAAAATATATAAAGAATTTACTTTCTGAAAATCCTTTATTTGATGAATATCTGCATATAACAAAGGGAAAAAAGATTCTTGAAATAAGGCCGGATATCGACTGGAACAAAGGACGCGCCTGCGATTATATAACGGAAACATTTGTAAAAACTGCAAAAATAGTTAACGGAAACCTAAGCGAAAAATCTAAGGAATCGAATAAAATAAATATCTTAAGAGTAAACATAGGCGACGATATCACCGACGAAACTATGTTCTCCGATAATTATAACATTGAAACCGGCAATATGAGCGCTACCGTAAAAACCGTAAACTGCGTAATAGGCAAAAAGAAATCATTTGCCGATATTTATCTTGACGGCTATAAATATACGCCTGTTTTCATAGAAAATATTTTATCTATTTTTAATTTTTAGAACCTCAGCCTTAATCCAGCTTCCGGACCGTCGAACTCTAAGGTGCCGTTTACGCCGCTAGTATCCACGTGGACTTTATCGTAAACGTAATCCGCAAAAATAGACAGCGGGCCGACGGCCTTATAATTCACTCCGGCATTTATATGGTAATAATAACCGTCCGGGCCGACGGTAAATCCCTGAAATTTCCCTATAAAAGAAAAATCGTTTAACGGCGATATTTTTATTCTTCCGCCTATTAAAGGTATGGGCAGGCTTACGTTTTTCGACTCCGATAACCCTAATGAAGCCGAATCCAGTTCCGTTTTAGCAGTGATGACGTCCACGCCCACGCCAAGCCCTACGGAAGCGTATCTGTTGAACTCTAAATTATGGTCGTAAAACATTTTATAGCTGTAAAGGTCTAGTTTTGAATTAACCTCGTTGTTTACATTATATTCCCGGCCGTTGAAATAGATATTTTGAGACAGCACTTTGGAGCCGCTATACTCGTAAGGAACGTATGTAAAAGAAATTCTGTTGTCGTATAAAATATAAATAGCGGCTTTCAGCATAGGTTCGGTTCTTGTCGTTTGAAGCCCTATATTGGAAGGGGTTATGTTTGTAGGCACGTTTCCTCCTACGTTTCCTCCAGCCGCTACATGTCCGGTAAGGTTTTGAAAATATGCGCCGCCTTTCACCTCAAACCCGAGTATACCGGACGCATAAACATTAGAAACTCCGAAAAAAATAAAATACCCTGCACAAACAATAATAAATAATAATACCGGCAGTCTAAAATGTTTTTTTCTTTTAAAATTTTTTAAATTTTCGGTCATTTTAATTTTCCTCCGTTTCCTCTGTTTTTAAGCTTTTTATATCTGCCAATACTGCTATGTGCGGCAAAATGGGTGTATATCAAAATATTTTACATTCTTGTATAAGTCTGCTATAAGCCCTTGATAATTTCGGACGCGGTTTTATTGTCGTATAAACCGTTATAGTTAGTTTTTAGTTCTCTCATTATAACGCCGATTTCCTTGCTGTTTTTTTCTTTAGAAATCCTTTCGATATGGGATTTTGTTTCTTCATGCGACCATGTTTTCGGAATATACGATAAAATTATCTCTTTTTCTTTTAAAAGCTCCGATGTATCTTTGCCGTTAGCCGCTAATATTTCGATAGACTGTTCGGTTTTTTTGACCCACGATTTTATTATTTTAATGATATCGTCGTCGCTTACGGTATCGCCGTGATTCTTCTCTTTTGTCAGTTTTAACGCATCGCTTAAAATCATCGTTAAAATATTCTTTTTCGTGTTATCGTTATTTTTTCTGGCTGTTAAAAAGTCGGATTTTATTTGTTCGTGCAAAGTCATGTTTTGTTCTCCTTAATAAGTAAGCTTCCAAAAGCTTTATTATTTTACTTGCGCCGCCTTTCAGCCGTCTTTTTTTATATCTTCGTAATCCATTTAAAAAGGCCTGTGCCAATTATAACAAATAAAAAGCCTAAAGTTCAAATATAAAGATTATAACTGAAGGAAAATTTTTTATATTGTTTTGCGCTTCGGCTTTTTAAATATGCATTCGTTGATTTCGCCCATATTGTAAATCCTTAATTTATGGCTGCGCGGAAATTCCCGTTTCAAAAGTTTTTTAAAAATAGCGCCCAAGCCGTTAAAATCGGAAACAAATTCTTCGTCGAAAAAACCTCTTTCCAATATGCAATACTCGTCTTCTTTCGATTTTATAATATAAAATCCCCTGTCTCTTTTATAGCTCCTGACGTCATAATAATGGCCGACGGGAATAATTTTTAATTTCTTAAGCAGAATGTCGATAAAAGTTTCTTTGGCAATCATTACCCTTAAACATCAAATTTTTTAAAAATATACGTGAAAACTTGGTAAAAGCAGGTCTTTTAATGGTCGGAACGACCGGATTTGAATCAGCGAACCATTGTCCGCGAAGCAAGCTTTATGACTTGTAAGTTATTAAAATTATTAATAAATTAATATCTGCTTATAATTTAATAGTAATATGGTAGTAAGACGAATTAGAAAGTGTTTTGTCATAAAGAATTAAACCTGCTTCGTTTTTAATTTTTACGCAAATACTATCTTACGCCTTTTTCCTGCTTCACTCTTTCGTAAAGCCAGATTTTAACCAACGCTCCCCTATCTACGCCTATTTTCATTCTTATATCGTCTATTTCCCGAACTAAAGATTCCGATACGTCGATTGTAAGCCTGACTTTTTTGCCTCCGCGCGTTATAACGGCCTTAGAAATATCGATAAGGCCGGCAATGTCTTCCCCTTCGTCGAAACGGCGGTCGAATTCTTCTGCGGTTTTAGCTAAAATATTTTTCTTCATATAATTTTACCTCTTTTTTTCTTGAACGTCTTGCCGAAATAATTCTTATGGCGTTTCCCCTGATTGTAAAAATAACCGTCCATAATTTCCCTTTAAGTTTTCCTATAGTAATAAATCTATTTTCTATTGGATATGGGGCAATAATTTCAATACGGTTTTCATCTAAAAATATATTTTTTGCAGTTTCAAAATCAATGCCGTGTTTACTTTTATTTGAATTACTTTTGGACTCGTCCCATTCGAAATTCATAATATCATTTTTACATATTTTATACAAATATGCAACAATATCTGGTTATAATTATATTATATAAAGATTAAAAACAAATGTCGCGAAAAAATTGAATCAAATTTATTTAAAGAAAATAAATAAATCGGATACTTTTTTGTAAGTTTTTTCTGCAGTTAAAATAATACTAAATAAGTTAAAATAATTTAGATATAAAACATCTTGAAATGCCTTAAATACTGCGGTTTTTAATGGTCGGGACGACTGGATTTGAACCAGCGACCCCTTGCTCCCGAAGCAAGTGCGCTACCGAGCTGCGCTACGTCCCGAATTTATGAAATGTTATGAAAAGAACATTTGATGCGGATTTTTGAACAGGATATTATTGTAATACATTTATTTAATTTTTTCCATTAAATTCTTTCGCGCATTTCATTAATAGTTTCCGAATAATTATCGGTTTTAAATATGCCGGAGCCGCTCACGAAAATATCCGCTCCTGAATTGGCTACGTCGGCTATATTTATAACTTTTATGCCGCCGTCGACCTCGATAAGCGTTTCCAATTCGCGCCGCTTTATAATCTGGCGCATTTTTTCTATTTTAAATAAAGAAGAATAAATAAAATCCTGTCCGCTGAAACCGGGATTTACGGACATAATTAAAACTAAATCTATATCATTAAGTATTTCGCTTAAAAAATTTATAGGCGTTCCGGGATTTATGGCGACCCCGGGACTCGCTTCAAGTTCCCTTATTTTTTCGACCATTCTGTGCAAATGCACCGAGCCTTCAAAATGCACCGTCAATATGTCCGCTCCGCTTTTAACAAACTGCTCTATATATCTTTCCGGCCTGTCAATCATTAAATGTACGTCTAACGGAATATTCGTCCGCGATTTTATAGCTTCGACAAGGTCCCAGCCTGCCGTGATGTTAGGAACGAATATGCCGTCCATAATATCGATATGTATTAAGTCGGCTTCCGCCTCTTCTATAAGCCTGATTTCTTCCGTAAGATTTAACAAATTTCCCGAAAGAATAGACGGCGCAATCTTTTTCAAAGTTTTCCCCTCATCTTTTTTAGCGGCTGGCTTAATTTAATTATGTCCGCCGCATTCTATTAACATTTATTTTTATTTATGATTTTAATTCCGGGTCTGCGGTAGTTAAGAATTAAATGCCGCCCCTCGCCATCTCTCTAAGTTTTTCGATTCTGTCTTCCGTAGCCGGATGCGTGCTGAATAAACTCTTAAACGCGCCGCCCCTTAAGGGATTAACTATGAACATATGGGCGGTTGCATGGGTCATTTGATTTGCCTGCATAGGTTCTTCTTCGTTTCCTTCCTCTAATTTATTTAACGCGCTCGCCAGATAAAGAGGATTTCCGCTCAGCATCGCGCCGCCTTTATCGGCGGCATATTCCCTCTGCCTCGATATGGCAAGCTGTATCATGGTGGCGATAAGCGGGGCGAGTATAGCCATAGCGATTAAACCGATTATGTTGCCTTCCCTGTCGTCGCTTCTTCCGCCGAAACCGCCGAACATAGCTCCCCATTCCGCCATCCATGCAAGCATGCTTATCGCGCCGGCGACCGTAGCCGCGATGGAGCTTATAAGAATATCCCTGTTTTTTACGTGCGTCAGCTCATGCCCTATGACTCCGGACAGTTCGTTTGCGTTTAAAATTCTCATAATCCCGGTAGTAACGCAGACGGCGGCATGCTGAGGATTTCTGCCGGTTGCAAAGGCGTTCGGAGTATCTTCGTCGACGATATATACCTTGGGCATGGGAATGTTTCCTCTTACGGCAAGGTTTCTTACTATGGAATAAAGTTCGGGATATTCCGCTTCAGTAACGGGCGTTGCGTGATACATAGACAAAACGACTTTATCGCTGAACCAGTACGTTCCCAGGTTCATAACCGCCGCCAATATCAAGGCTATTATCATTCCCTGCTCGCCGCCTATAGCTCCGCCGGCTACTATCAACAGCCCCGTAAGGACAAGCATAAGCAGAAAAGTTTTAAAATAATTCATTTATAAATTAAACCTCCGTAACAGCTAAAAATTTCGATTTCGAATTCCAATTCTAAATCGATTTGATTTTATATTATACCATAAAAAATTAATCTACTCAAAGAGCGAACCCTCAGGAGAACCGCCGCTTACCTCTTCAGTTTCTTCGCTTTTTTCGGCATTGCCGTATCCGGCCGAATCCCCTTTTTTAAGGACGTCCTCCATTTCTTTAACCGAAGGCAGGTCGTTTAAATTTTTTAAATTAAAAACTTCGATAAAATAATCCGTAGTCTTATAAATCAGGGGTCT
>JAJYHI010000037.1 GCA_021784835.1 bacterium | reverse complement strand
AGCCCGTTTCGACTGTTTTTTTCAACGCTTCTTCATTCATAAACGCAAGCATTAATATCTCTTTCGAAAAATAATCCTGCGCAACCGCCGGAATAAGGCCGTTAAGTTTAGAAAAATCAATTTTTTTTAAAAATAAACCGAGGGTATTCTCGTCAAAGACGTCAATGGTTATATCGTTAAAATTATTTTCTTTCTCATTCATTGTACATTGTATAAATTTTTATAATCTTACGTTAATCCCTTTGGATTTTAAATATTTTTTAATAGGAATAATGCCCGAATTTTCATAATGAAATATCGAGGCAGCAAGGGCGGCGCTTGCATCGGCTTTGACAAAAACCTCTTCCATATCTTTAGCGTCTCTTGCACCTCCCGATGCGATCACCGGAATTTTTACGCTCTTAACGACGGACGAGGTAAGTTCTATTTCATAGCCATTTTTCGTCCCGTCCCTGTCCATGCTTGTCAGCAGTATTTCTCCGGCGCCCCTGTTATAAGCCTCTTTCGCCCAATTTATAGCGTTGATTCCGGAATTTTTTCTTCCGCCGTGCGTAAAGACGATATATTCATCCCCTATTTTTTTTGCATCTATAGCTATTACTATAGTAGATGAACCGAATTTTTTTGCCGCGCCGTCTATAAGGTCGGGTTTCAGCACCGCAGCGGTATTAATAGAAACCTTGTCCGCCCCGCTGTTAAGCAAATCCCTTATATCTTCTATTTCGGAAACGCCACCGCCTACGCTGAACGGAATAAAAATATTTTCGGAAATTTTATCGACGAGTTCCAAAATGGTCTTTCTTTTTTCGTGCGAAGCCGTTATATCCAAAAACATAAGCTCGTCGGCAAGTTCTCCGTCATATCTTTTTGCAAGCTCCACCGGATCGCCCGCGCTTCGTAAGTCTTCAAAATTTATACCCTTAACGACTTCATTGTTTCTAATATCTAAGCACGGTATTATTCTTTTTGCAAGCATAGATTTATCTTAATCCTATAATAGAAAACTGCTTAAGTATTCGATACTAAGTCATTCTGGATTCCTGCTTTCGCAGGAATGACGACTAAAAGATTATCCGTCAAATTACTATAAAGTCATTCCTGCGAAAGCAGGAATCCAGTCTTTGCCGTTTATTGCACCATTACAATAAGTCGTTTGCCTTTTCCAAATCAAGTCTTCCGTCGTATAGAGCCTTTCCGACTATTACGCCTTCGAGAGACGGAAGATTAAGTTCTTTCAGTTTAACGATATCGTCCTGCCCTGAAACCCCTCCGGACGCTATGACATTAACGCCTAATTTTGCAAGCCTCGACATAAGTTCTAAATTAACCCCTGCGAGCATCCCGTCTTTTTTAATATCGGTGAATATAAAAGTTCGTATTCCGTAGCGGTCTCTTAAGTTTTCCACCGCTTCGCCGAACGGCGTTTCGACGTATTCTCTCCAGCCGGAAATTGCTATTTTTTCATCGTATAAATCTATTCCGGCTATGATTCTGCCCTTATAATTTAGCAGGGAAGCCTCGACGGAATTAATATTCTTGAATAATACCGAGCCTAGAATAATATAAGACGCGCCGATATTAAAATAATTTTCTATCGTTTCGTCGTCCCTGACGCCTCCGCCGACCTCCACGGGAATTTTTACCGATTTTATAATATCTTTTATAATATTAAAATTATCTGGGTTTCCGGATTTAGCTCCGTCGAGATCGACTAAATGCAGTCTTTTTGCTCCGAGTCTCTGCCAATTCAAGGCGGCTTCCGCGGGCGAAAGTTCATATTCCTTTTTAACTTCGTAATCTCCCATAGTTAGCCTTACGCATTTTGAACCAAGAATATCTACGGCGGGTATTATAATCATAAATTTAATTAATTATTTATAAAATTTCTTAATAACGTCAATCCGGCGGTATGGCTTTTTTCGGGATGAAACTGACAGGCAAAAATATTGTCTTTTTTTACGCAGGCGCTGAATTTACCGTAATAATCGCAAACCGCGGCGGTTATATCTTCTTCGGGCACGCAATAATATGAATGCAGGAAATAAAAAAAGCTGTTGTTTGCTATTCCGTTAAACTCTTTTGCCGGTTTTAAAATTTCTATATCGTTCCATCCTATATGCGGTATAAGGGGAATAACGCTATCATCGAACCTTATTACCTTTCCTTTTAAAATTCCCAGCCCTTCGCTATAACCGAATTCTTCAGATGTTTCAAATAAAAGCTGCATGCCCAGACATATTCCTAAAAAACGTCTGCCCTCTGCGATAGCGTCTTTAACCGGCCGTATGAGCCCTTTTTGCTTCAGCGTCGCCATAGCGTCTTTAAACCCCCCGACGCCGGGAAGAATTAAATAGTCGGCTTCCTCGATATGCTTATAATTTCCGGTAATCTCGGCATCGTATCCTAAAAAATTAAAAGCGTTGCGGACGTTTTTAAGGTTTCCCATTCCATAATCGATTATCGCTATTTTTTTTTCCATTGTTTTTACGCTTACTTTTTTTCTATAATAAAATATTTATAAACTGCATTGGCTATGCCGTCAGCAATCAACTGCCTGAATGTGGAAGAACCCAGAAGATGCTCTTCATAAGGATTAGAAATAAAAGCATATTCGATAACGACCGCCGGCATCGTCGTAAACCTCAGCACGTAAAGGTCGTCTCTTACGACCCCGTCATATTTCAGATTTAACTTTGAAGAAATATAATGCTCTAAATAACCGGCAAAACCGTAGGAATTTTTGTGAAAATAATAAACGGTCGTCCCATACAGATAAGGAACGACGACGGAATTGCAGTATAAGCCTATAAACAAATTCGCTCCGCTTCTGTTTGCCTCCGCCGCTCTTTGCTGTAAGCTTACGTTTATATTAGACGTCCTGTCTATTTCAACATTTATGCCTTTGGCTTCCAAAAGTTTCTTTAGTTTCAGTGCAATGCTCAGATTAACAAAATCTTCCGGCAGTCCCATATGCCCTATGCCGCCCGGGTCGCCTCCGCCGTGGCCCGCATCGAGAAAAACATTGAAATGAACCCCCCTGAACGCGACGGGCGTCCTGACCTTTACGGTTGAGGTTTTCCCCTTGAACCTGCCTGCCTTATTTAAAACGTAAACAACGGTCCTATAGCGGCTGTTCCCTATATTTATCGTTCTTATCCGCGGTTCTGACAAAGCGGTTTGCCTGAAGACTATATGAACGGAATAATTCGGCGCGGCGCTGAATTGGGAATATGAAACGGAATATACATTTTTAAAAGGCCGGGCTATCTTTTTTCCGCGGCCGTATAAAATAGACCGCCCGAATGCCAGAATAAAAAAATTTTTATCCCCTTTTTTAAATAAATACCCTTTATAATAAGGTCTGCCTATAGTATATATATTTATAGTTCCGCCTGCTTTATTTACGGAAACATCCGTAACTTTCGTTATATTGCCGGCATAGGCATAAACATTCCCTGTTCTTGCCGCGGCAAGGCTGAATAATAAAACTGCGAAGAAAAATAAAATTAAATTTTTCATCTTTTTAAATGCTTCCTTTTGTCGAAGGTATTCCGTAATTACCGGCTATTTTAAGCGCATCCGATATTGCCCTGCCAGTCGATTTAAATATTGCCTCTACCATATGGTGGACGTTTGAACCGTATTGAATGTTTATATGCAGATTTATAAGGGCATTTTTGCATAACGCTTCAAAAAATATATTAGAATATACATAAAAAAATTTATCTACGAGAATTTCCCTCGATTCCTGCTTGGAAACCGAAAAAAGAGGCGGCGAAGACCATTTTCCGGCTTGGGACATATCCTCATCCATAAATCTATAAACAAAAAAAGACCTCCCGCAAAAATCGACGGAGGACTGCACAAGCGCTTCGTCCATAGGGACCGAAGCGAAACCGAATCTTTTAATGCCTTTTTTATCTCCCGATAATTTCATCAATGCGCCGCCTATGACTATTCCGGTATCTTCAATGAGATGGTGCAGGTCAACTCCTATATCGCCTTTTGCGTTAAGGTAAATATCGAAACCGGAGTGCTTCGAAA
>JAJYHI010000117.1 GCA_021784835.1 bacterium | reverse complement strand
GTCGAATACAGCAATCCGGCAAGAAGCGTAAAATTATAGAAATTTTTTGCTATCAAGGCATTAAATTTTATATTGTTGGAGTAGCTGTATTGGGTCGTATTAGTAGTTACGCTCGAAGGATAAAACTGCCCCGACGGAGGATTGTTGGTAGTGTAAGTCGTGGTCTGGGTTTCTCCGTAAGTATTCCCGTAACCCATAGGCACCGAAGCCACGCCTAGTTCGTAATAATGTCCGGGAGACGGCTGAAGCTTAACGTTCACCTGAGAAACGGAACCTTTGCTCCTTGCAAGATATTGGGAATTCATATTTACCTTAACCTGAAATCGACTGTATCCGCCGACTAAATTATTAATTCCTTTAAGCGAGCCGTTAAGATTGTCGTACACCGAATTTCTGTTGACTAACCTGCCTATGGTTCCCTGGCCGTTATTGATTTTAGAAGAAATCCCGTACAGTTCGTTTAAAGTAAGTTTTAATTTTTTTGTATCTGCATTTATATTTTTTAGGCTGTCGTTAATATTGCCTCTATTTTTGGCTACGATATAATTCAAATTTTTAGAAAGTCCCTTTATATTTTCGGTAATGGCGGGAAGTTCAGTTCTTAGGTTATAGGATATGGCATTGAAGTTATGGATTGTCCTTGTAATAGCGGCATCGTTCTGCACGGTTAACCCGTTAATATTTTTTGAAATAGAAGCAAAATTGGACATAATTACGTTCACGTTTTGCTGGTTTTCATAGACAAGCCTGTTTAAATTTATCGAAAGCGCAGCGATATTGTGAAGTATAGCCTTTATATTTTCTTCGCCCGTCTTTGTGCCTATCGAGTTTTTTAACGATTTAGAAACTTTTTCCAGGTCACCCGCAGTCTTGGAAAATTTCATAATAAGGGCGGACATGCTCTGAGGGGATATTTCGCTTCTTATAACTTCCTTATTTAAAGATTCTTTAGTTTCGGACGCCGTCTCTGCGCCTGCCGGAGATATAGATATATAAGTTTCTCCGAGCAAACTCATAGACCTTATGGATGCAACATATTGCGGATAAACCTTGTACTCGGTTTTTATCGCCATATAAACTCTGGCAAGCCCTTTTTCTAAGCTGATTTTTTCTACGGTTCCTATTTTTATTCCGGCCATAGTAACCGGAGTTCCCGCTCCTATCCCGTTTGCCGATTTAAAATATGCGGAAATAATGTAAGTCGGGGGCTTAAATATGCGTATTTTTCCTACCTTGACCGAAAAATAGGCGAGTATCAGCAAAACCGCAACGACGAAAATACCTACCTTGGTTTCTTTATTGATATTCATAACAAATAAATAAATTTAAATTAAAATAGGTCCTTCCATGCTTCCGGTTATAAACTGTTTAACGACGGGATTGGCAGAATTTCTGAACTCTTCGGGCGCTCCCGATTCTATAATCCTGCCGTCGTAAAGCATCGCAATAATATCTCCGGTTTTGAACGCCCCCGATATATCGTGGCTTATAATTATTCCGGTAAATTTAAATTTATTATGCATAGATATAATAAGATTATTAATCACGTCGGACATAACCGGGTCTAGTCCGGTAGTAGGTTCGTCGAAAAGCATTATTTCGGGATTCAGTATTAAAGCTCTTGCGACTCCTACCCTTTTTCTCATTCCGCCTGAAATCTCGGAGGGCATCTTTTTATCCTGTCCTTTTAACCCTACGTCTTCCAAGACGGAAAAAACCCTGTCTTTTATTTCTTTTTCGGAAAGCTTCAGATGGCGCCTCAGCGGAAACGCCGTGTTTTCAAACACGGTTAAAGAATCCAGAAGCGCTCCGTCCTGAAATACCATTCCGAATTTTTTCCTTATCTCGTTAAGCTCCTTTTTTTTTAAGGCGTTTATATCTATGCCGCCTATTAAAACCTTTCCGGAATCGGGTTTCATAAGCCCGATTATGTGTTTCAGCATTACGCTTTTTCCGCCGCCGCTTCTGCCTATAACGACCGTTATTTGTTTGTCGCTGAACTCTATGTTTAAATTGTCCAGCACCTTTACGCCGTTAAACGATTTAGACAACCCCTCCAAGATAATCATAACGAAAGATTAATAAAATTAATAAATTTTGTCCTTATATTTAACGGTTTTTAATTAATTAAACATATTAAATTATATAAGCGCCTATATATAATTTATAATTATATATCCCGTCCTTTAATTAATCAATTAATAATGCGGCAAAAAGACAAAAATAATTAAAAAAGAATAGAGGTGAGCAAATAATCCGCAAAAAGAATATAGACCGAGCTTAACACTACCGCCTGGGTAGTAAACCTTCCGACCCCTTTGGCGCCTCCGGTAGTCTGAAAACCCTTAAAAGTACTTATTACCGCAAGTATCGCCCCGAAAAAAACGGACTTCAATAAACCGTTATATATATCGCTCAGTTTAATATATTGATATATCTTTTCGATATAAGTAACATGATTGAGCCCTAAAAAATATACGTAAACTACGTAACCGCCTATTATACCTATCAAAGAACATAAAACGGCCATTACCGGAAGCATAGCCATTGCGGCAAGTATCCGCGGCACCGAAAGAAAATAATACGGGTCCACAGCCATAACTTCCAGGGCGTCTATCTGCTCGGTAACTTTCATGGTTCCTATTTCCGACGCCATAGAAGAACCGCATCTTGCGGTTATCATAAGCGCGGTAAGGACCGGGCCAAGCTCTCTTACCATAGACAATGCGACCGTGGGTCCTATCATATATGTAACTCCGACTATTTTCGCGGCGTAATAAGCCTGAAGGGACAGCACCATACCGGTAAAAAGGCCGGTCAATCCGACAACATAAAAGGAATCCATCCCAATAAAAATTATCTGGTCTATGAGATTTTCGAAATTTATAAAATATTCCGGTATAGAAATAAGGGACTCCCACATATAAATCGCGATAGAACCTAATTCGTCAACTGTATATAATACAAATTTACCGATTTTTTCAAACGGGACGATAATTATATTATTCATATAACAGCCGTTATGACTCTTCCAGTTCGACATGCCAGTAAGCATTGTCCACTAAATTAAGAAAAGGCATCCATTCTTTGTACATAATGTTCGTAAGGGATATATGGTAATACGGCGACCATTCGGGTTTTCTCGGTTTTTTTATCAGTTTCATTCCCGCTCCTTCCGGAGTCCTTCCTCCCTTGGCTCTATTGCATGAAATACAGCTGCACACGACATTTTCCCATGACGAAATACCTCCGGACATTCTCGGAATAACGTGGTCCAGATTTAAATCGCTTTTTTTAAATTCTTTCCCGCAATACTGGCATCTGTTTTTATCTCTTAAAAAGATGTTGGCTCTTGAAAATTTGATATATCTTTTGGGCAGTTTATCGTAATTAAGAAGAATTATTACTCTCGGCGCCCTTATCGCCCTGTCTACGAGTCCGATAGAATTTGTTTTTTCGGTTACGGAAAGTTCCCGCCATGAGTCGAAACTGAACGTTCTATAGTTTTCGTCAACCGCTTTTGCGATATCCTGATAAAGCAGTATAAGCGCCCTTTTCAGCGAGGTAACGTGGACGGGCAAAAAAGACTTATTTAGTACGAGAACGCTTGAAGATACCATGATTATTTTATTTTCGTATTTACAATAAAATTAAATATTAATATATTATATCAATAAAATAAAAAATAAAAAATCAAAAAGTCTTATTTTGAAATTAATGCAAGAGCATCCGATATATCTTTAAAATCGTTTTCCAATACGGTTCTCATGTCAAGGAGGTATTCTTCGTTTTTTATTTTTCCGATTATCGGAGTATTGCAGGCGCGGAAAAATTTAGCCAGTCCGGACGCGCTTATTTTTTTATGGACGATACTCAAAGCAAAAGTCTTAAGCTCATAATCGGGAAGCGCGCCGCCGCCGACTATGCTTGAATCTTCGATTATTTTAAAATAGAATGAATTTTTATCGATATTTTTAAATTTTTTAATTTTATTTAAAAGTTTTACTGCTTTTTTTCTTATTTCTTTTTCGGTCTGGGCTATAAGAAAAAGGGTCGGAATATTTTTTACGGCTCTTTCGGTATCTAAATATTCGAACAGAACCGCTTCCAGCGCGGCAAGCGTCATCTTGTCTA
>JAJYHI010000112.1 GCA_021784835.1 bacterium | reverse complement strand
CGACGTCTATCAAGACTGCTTTGGGCTGGTAAAAAGCGCCTATAAGATTTTTGCCTTTCGGATGGTCTATGCCCGTTTTGCCCCCGACGCTCGAATCTACGTCGGCAAGAAGGGTAGTGGGCACCTGTATAAAGTTTATGCCCCGCAGATACGTCGCCGCCGCAAATCCCGCAATATCGCCTATAACCCCTCCGCCGAAAGCGATAATAAAATCCGACCTTTCAAACCTGTTTTCTACAAGCCTGTCGTGAATATCGGAAAGGTATCCAAGGCTTTTCGTAGCTTCTCCGTCGGGAAGAACCATAACGGCAAAATCGTCCGCCCCGTAGTTTTTAAGGAACGAAGAAACCGCGTTTCCGTATAAACCGTTTACGGTTTTACAAGTTATAACTAAAGCCCTGCCCTTTAAATTTAAGCCGGAGGAGCTTAAAACGGCGGCCGTTTCTTTATTATAGCCCCCGCTTACGATTCCCGAATCTATTAATATATCGTAACCGTTATCTTTGGCGGTCAAGTTTAAATCTACCCTGATTTTCATATCGCTCCTTTTATATACTATTTTTATAGCCTTTTTTGACGAAAAAGTCAAAGGATATCGCCTGAATAGTTAAAGAAAACAAAACGGTTATGAAAACGTAGGTAATTATTTCGTTCCTCAAAGGCAGGGATAAAGGCAGGGATAAAGCCATGGCTATCGGCAAAGCGCCTTTTAAGCCCCCGAATACGAGGAATCTTTTATATTGTTTATTTAAGGTCAGGCCGTCCGAAAATATTTTAAACCTGTTTTTTACAATATTAACGATAGGCGAAATAAGATATACTCCTATAAAGCGCGAAAAAATGGAAAGTGCGACGATAAATAAGGATATAACCCATATGTCTAAAATTTTAAACAGATTTATCTCTATTCCTATTATTAAAAATAAAATAGAATTTACTATAAAAGTTAAATATTCGATTACCACGGGAAAAACTTCCAGCGTCCGCTCCGAAACTTTCTTTTTAAATCCGTAGTTTGCAAGCACTATGCCGCTGAATATAATAGCCATGATAAAAGACATATGAAGGTAATAAGCCGCTATCAATGACGCATAAGCCAGAAGAAGCGAAATCATTATTTCCGTCAAAAAATCCGTTGCAAGAGACAATACGAGCGATACCGAATATCCGAGGGCGATGCCGAGTATGGAACCGCCTATGGATTCGTATAAAAATTGAACCGCAGAAACCTTTATTATGCCGAGGATATAATAAAACATATTATATAAGGGGTTTAACGCCGCCCCGTGAATATTCAAGCCTAAAAAAACTTCGAAAAGGACGAGGCTTATTCCGTCGTTAAAAAGACTTTCGCCGGTCAGCAGCGTTTCGATATCTTCTTTTTCGTCCGGATTTTCGGCTTTATTTCCCGGACCGTTTTTCTCGGTCTTTGGCGGAACGCCGCTTCTTTTCGTTATCCTGTTTTTTAACAGGGCAAGTATAGATATAGGGTCGGTAGGGGTTATTATGGCGCCGAAAATTAAAGACTGTTTTAACGGAAAATTCAGGACGAAATGAAAAACTGCGCCGGTAAAAATTGCGGAGATTATCGTTCCGAAAAGGGACAGCGCGCCTATCGGAAGAATATTCGATATTAAAGGGCGCATCTTAATGCCGACCGCCCCTTCGAATATAATAACAGGCAGAAAAACGTAATATATAAGATATGGGGTGATGTTTAAACTAGGAAATATGCGGAAAATTCCGACAAAAAGCCCTATGATGACAAGCATCGAGGCATAAGGAATCTTAAGGTATCTCGTTAAAATTCCGCCCGCCGAAGCTATAGAAAGCAGAAGTATCGCCGTAATTATTATATGTCTGCCGTCGTACATATTTACATTATAAACCTAAAAACCGGCATTTTCATCATATTTCGGTATTCCCGGGCTTGAGCCATTCAGGATAATCGGGGAGCGGGGCGTTTTCGTTGTTTAAAATTATTAGAACACCTGATTCGTCCTTTTTAAAACCGCATTTTTCTAAATAGCCGCGGCACGTAAAATTTTTGCCGGTGTCTTTGAACGGCACTGAAGTCAAATAAATCCGTCCATTTTAGCTTAAGGCAAAATTTTTTCGGCAATATTATTCAATCTTTTATCGAGCGTCCATAATTGCACATCTGAAAGCATAGCGGAAGCAAGAAGATGAATGTCTACATATCCTAGTCCTTTTCCCATAAGTTCTTTATATTCTATAAATTGCAATATTTCATTATTACCTGCAACCTCAACGGAAGGAAGCGATTTGAGCAGGTTTATAATCACGGTTCTATTCTTGAGATTTCCGCATGCGATTTCTCCTATAATAAAAGGATGGCATAGTACTTTCCCTTTATTAAGCATGGAAATAAGTTTGTCGCTGCCTTCGCGCAAATGCAACACCCATACGGAAGTATCTACAAGAATCATATCGTTTTAAATACTTCTTCTGCGCGGTATATTTTTTAAGCTCTTTTCCGTTTTACCCAATTTGGCAAGTTTTTTTCCGCTTTCTATAGATATAAGAGCTTCAAGCCCCATTCTTACTAATTTAGTTTTTTCCGCTATACCGGTAAATTTAGCAGCCTCTTCTATTAATTTATCGTCTATATTTAACGTCGTCCTCATAAATTGCCCTCCCGCTTAAAGTAAAGTATTTACGTTAATCTAGATTTATTTAAAAGAATATAACATTGACAAATATATTGAATACATGCCATATGTATTATTATGCATTATTTATGCATATAAGTCAATTTCCGATAGCTGTTTAGTTTTCTTAAAATTAGAACTTTTTTCAATCGCTTTATCTGTCTTTAATATTGGAGAAATAAAATTTAATAAAAACATGCAAACACAGGCGGGAGTAATATAATAAACAATCTGTCTTCGTAGGTTAAAGAACTATTCCAAAGACTCGAAAAGACTTGTTCTTTCTACCGACTCCTATATAGGCGAAGGTTTCGACGAACCCGAATTAAATGCTCTGTTTTGGCCATGCCGGTATCTTTCAAGGGGAGAATAGTTCAATATACGGGAAGATTATCTCGAAATTATAAAGATAAACAAAATATTTTACATTTATGATTATTTTGACGAAAATATTCCGCTTTTAACTGCAATGCACAAGAAACGGATTAAAACTTATAACCTGCTGGATTATAATATTTGCGGTTAAGAGTCATTCTTCCAACGCCTCAGGAAACTTAATTCAGTATTTATATTTTTTTAAATCTTTATAGAAATTTTCATGTGTTCCAATGGTATACCAACGGTATATAGGTAAACTTTATCTTCAATAATTTCATAAGATAAAAGAAATAATTTAGTATTAAATCTAAACTTTAAAACTCTTACCCCTTTTAAATCGCCTTTTTTAAGCTCTCCAACTTCGGGATTTTTAATTATATTTTTTACTTGATTATCAATTTCTATCTGTAAATCTTCAATGGATTTCTTTTTAAATTTAACAAATTTGCCGGAAGCTATTATATTCATGATTTACTATTATCTGATTACCCCAAATGTGTATTTTGAATATATTCCGTTCTCTATCTCTTTTTTAGCCGCTAATGTATCTTTAATAAATGAAAACGGCAGATCTTCATTTTCTTCAGCTATGGTAACAATTAAAAGATATTCCCTAATCTGTTCGGAAATAGTTCTATCGTTAACTTTTGCCCTTGCGCGAATTTTTTTTTCAAGTTCATTCGGTACTCTAATAGTCAACATTTTATTATCTTCCCCTCCCTCCCTGCAATAATTTTATAAGTTAACGTATTCATAGTGAATACATTATAACATTGTAATAAAAATTAGGCAATATTATAATGCAATTTTTTTAAATTGTAATATTGGTGATTTTATCCGGTGAACTACTCCGCCCTTACGGACTGGATAAAAAGGAATGGAGCGATTTTCATATCGTTTCTTTCATCCCCATTATCCTTATTATATCTGAAACAATTATAAATCTGATACAATTATACAATTATTTCTGTAGCCATTATTTTTAAACTGAAACCCTAGTATTTAGCATTTAGCAGTTTAACAACAGTTCTTTATTTTATTAACTTAAAGCTCCTTCAATTCTGTTTTTAAATTTTTTCCATTCTTCGGAACTTCCTTTGTAAATTTTTTTGCGTACTTGGGCGA
>JAJYHI010000106.1 GCA_021784835.1 bacterium | reverse complement strand
GGCGGAATTCAATTCCGACCCGCAACAAATTGGAAAACAGTAGGGACAGAATTTAATTCTGTCCCACCACAAATAAAACAATGCAAAAAATAGACGAAAAGTCAAAAAAATTAATAGAAGAAAATTTTAATCTCGTGAATAAAGTCGCAAACTTTATGTCGCTGAAATTTAACGGCGTCATAAATAAAGACGATATTATAGAATTTGGAATTTTCGGATTGATAGACGCGGCTATAAAATTCGACCCGTCAAAAAACGAAAATTTTAGGTTCTATGCGGTAACGCGGATAAAAGGCACTATATTGGACAATGTCCGCAAGCTTGATTATATGCCGAGAAACGTCCGAGAACTTTCGGGAAGAATAGAAAAAGTTTATGCTAAATTAGAGCAGAAGCTTGGAAGAATGCCGTCGGACGAAGAGATTGCCGAAGAGTTAAACATAGGAATGGACGAGCTTAACGAAATGTTTTATAAAATAAGGGGAGCCTCTTTTTTAAACGACAAAGATTTTATATCTATGGATAAACCTAAATCGGAAACTTTAGATACTATAGAAAGTAAAGAACCTTCGGCTATCGACATGCTTTTAAACGAAGAAAAGAAAAATATACTGATAAAATATATCGATATGCTTGAAGATGTTGAAAAGAATGTTCTAATGATGTATTATTATGATGAACTTACTTTAAAAGAGATAGGTCATATTTTAAATTTAACCGAATCTAGGATATGCCAGATTCATTCTAAATCAATTTTAAAATTGAGGTCGAAATTAAAAGCCTATGAATAAGAAAGAAATCGAAAAAATAATTAAGTTCGGAAGCATCGACGAAAAAAAGAAATTAGTAGAACTTTTAGACTCTGATAATCCTGAAACTGCAGAATATGCGCAAGATGCTATAATAAACGAAATAGAAGGGCGGGACAAAAAAGAACTCGTCAAAAAATTAATGGACACCGCAGTTTCTTCGGATATAGGCATCAGGCTCAGGTCAAACGCCTTTGACGTGTTAAAACGGCTTGCTATGCATGACGGCAACTTTCTAATCTATTTTGCAGGCAAAAACAAAGGAAAATACGACAGAATTACAGCCGAATTAATAAGATACGGAAAGTTCAATCCTGCCGACCTGCCTAAGGAAGTTTTAAAAATACTTGCGTCAAGCTCCGACGAAATTACCAAAGCAAATGCTCTGGAATCCATCGGTATATTGAAAATAGATTTAGGCGGCATATTGATTAAATCGGTAAAAGAGGCCAAAAGCAATTTTTTCGTTCTGTCGGCAGCCGTTTTTGCCGTGGGAGAGCTTAAACTTAAAAAAGCTTTTCCGGCGTTAAAAGAATTGTTTTTAAAAGCCGACGACAGGGTAGTTAAAAACGTAATTATAGAATCTCTTTCTAAAATAGGCGGGGACGAAATTATAGTTTTCCTGCTCGACGTTTTAAAAAACAACGTTAAGTATAAATTAGATAAAGTTTATATTCTTAAAGGTCTTTATAAATTATGCATAACGGACGAGTGCGGCGCAGACGAAAGCGCCGACGTAAAAACGAAAATGTATATCCGCCTGTCTAAAATGAATTTGAAAATGAGTTTATACCTGTTAAGCGATTATGAAGAAAAAGATGCTATCGACGCCATTTTGTGCTATTTTTCGATTATGAATCATAAAAAATCCCAAAAACTGTTTCAATTTATTTTTGAATATTACAAAAAAAATGAAAACTTAGACGAAAATGAGTATAAATACATTAAAGAAATAATAAAAAAATTGGCGAGACCTAAATTTATAACGGAATTTTTAATGAAGTTAAGTCCTTCATCTGAATATAACGATAAAACCGATATTCTTATCGATGTTTTATCGGAATCCGCATATAAAGACATAATCGATCTGCTTGTTTTTTATGGAGACAAAAAACTTTTCGTCGAAGTAAAAATTCTGCTTTTAAAATATTCGGCTAAACTCAGCGGAGCTTTATACGAACGCAGGCTTATCGAAGAGGTAGCTAAAAGCTATATAGGCGACGCCAACGGAGACGTCAGGAAATATGCCGTAAAACTTGCCGGAAATTTTCAATATGCTTCAAAATATATTGAAAAGTTTTTTGAAAATCTTCTTAAAGAGAAATATGCCGACGTAATAGACGCTTATGTAGAAACGCTTTCTAACTTTGCGGCGCAAGATAAAAACGGAGAATATATTAAATTTTTCATCAAAAATATTTCTTCCAAAAACGATAAAGCGGCAGAGTACTCTTTAAGGATACTTTCGTCCGATAAAATTAGCCTGAATGCCGGACAAACCGCCGATTTTTATTCGACGATAGCTTTATTTAAAAATAAACCTTTAAATTTAAAAAGACTGCTTGCGAAAAGTCTTGCGAAATTCGATTTAATAAACCATAAAGACGAAACGACTTTTCTGTTTGAAGAAAACGACGAAGAAACCAGGTTTAACTATTTAGAATCGCTTTTATCGGCAGGAGAAAAAAAATCGCCTGTTTACTTAGAAGCTCTTAAATCGGGCGGTTTTTCCGAAATTTTCAGATATAAAGTGGTGGAGCTTATTCAGAAAACAGGCGCAAAAGATATATTCGACAAGCTTGCTTCCATGCTTCCCGCCGAAAAAAGCAAAATGGTTAAAATTGCCCTTTTAAAAACGCTTCACGTTTTAAACAAAGAAAAATCTAATTCTATTATTAAGAAATATAATTCTTCAAAAGATGAAGATATAAAGAATTTTTCTATAGAATTAATTAACGGATGATTAATAAATAAACCAAATTTTAATGGAATATTCTAATTTAAATTTATCCGACGACGTTTTTAAAAAGCTGAAGGATATGATTTACGAAATATCCGGCATATTTTTTAGCGATCAAAAGAAATATCTGCTGGAAACTAGACTGTCTAAAAGGATTTCGGTTTTAAACCTTTCTAATTTTGAAGATTATTACAACTATTTAAAGTTTTCGCCTCTTAAAAATGCGGAAATAAAAGAGCTTTTAAACAGCGTAACGACAAACGAAACAAGTTTTTTTAGGGATATGCCCCAACTGGAAGTTTTCGTCGACGTTTTAAAGCAGATAGTTCAATCGCCGGGAAATAACGCTATTAAAAATATAAGAATCTGGAGCGCCGCATGTTCTACGGGAGAAGAGCCTTATACCGTCGGAATTTTAATTAAAGAAAATTTTTTCTCGTCAGGCATAAAATTTGAAATAATAGGCACCGATATCAGCGAAAAAGTTCTTGAATCCGCAAAAAAAGGCATATATAACGGATATACGCTGAGAAACGCATCGCAGGCTATTCTCGGCAAATATTTCGAAAAAACCGGAGACGACGAATATGAAATTAAAGATGAAATTAAAAATATGACGGTTTTTGGAAACGTTAATCTTATAAGCGGCAATGAAGTTAAAAAATTTGGGTCTTTCGATATCGTTTTATGCAGAAATGTTATAATATATTTTGATGCGGAATCGAAAAAGAAAACTATCGAAAACATATACGAAAGTTTAAAACCAGGAGGATATCTTTTTTTAGGCCATTCGGAGTCGCTCCACTCCATATCTTCCCTGTTTAAGTTAGTTGGGTTGGGTAAAACCCCGCTATACAAAAAAGAATAAGTAAAAGAGGCAGGGTTATGAAAAATTATACCGTATTAATCGTTGAAGATTCTATAGTCGTCGCTAAATTTTTGTCTATAGCTTTTAAAGAGGCGGGGTTTAAAGTAAAGACCGCCCAGGACGGATTTGAAGCGCTGGAAAAAGCTATAAAGGAAGATATTAATCTTATAGTTACGGATTTAAATATGCCGCAAATGGACGGCATAACGCTGTTAAAGAATCTTAAAGAAAACGACGATACTAGAAAGATTCCGGTGATACTTATGTCTTCTAATATCCCCGGTAAAAATGAAATAGAGGGGAGTTTTGCTTATTTACAGAAGCCTTTTAAAGAGAGCGAGATAATACGCCTCGCCAAAAATGCGGTAAAAGATCAATAATAATATTTAAATAATATATTGATTAAGATATAAATTTTTATTATTATATATTATTAAAATAAAACGGCAGATACTTCATTTTGAAGTATTAACAGGGGATAATTAAATATGGCTTTAGATTTATCGATGAGAATTCTCGTAGTGGACGATTTTTCGACTATGAGAAGAATAATAAAAAATATTTTAAAACAGATAGGTTTTACCAACGTCGACGAAGCCGAAAACGGGCAGGCGGCTCTTGCCAAAATAGGCGACGGCGGCAATTACGATTTCGTCATTTCGGACTGGAATATGCCGGAAATGACCGGAATAGAATTATTAAAACAGGTAAGGGCAAACGAAGCTACTAAAGACCTCCCTTTTTTAATGGTTACCGCCGAAGCTAAAAAAGAAAACGTCGTAGAAGCCGTTAAAGCCGGCGTTAATAATTATATAGTAAAACCTTTTACGGCGGAAGTATTGCAAGAAAAAATTTCAAAAATTTTCCCGGATTAATTTTATTTAATTTTTTAGGATGGCCCGAAATGATTGACGATTCGATGCAGGAAATTGTAAACGACTTTATTCAGGAAGCACTGGAACTTCTGGATAGCCTTAACGAAAATTTTATAGAATTGGAAAAAAATCCCGAAGATAAAGAAATTTTGAATACTATATTCAGGGCTGCGCATACCGTTAAAGGTTCTGCGGGATTTCTTGGTTTTCAAAACATAGTAGAACTTGCGCACAGCGCCGAAAATATTCTTAATAAATTAAGGCAGGGCGAAATAACCCTTACTTCCGAAATGACCGATTATCTCTTAAAAACTATGGACGTCCTAAGGTCTATGATAGTAACCGTTTCGGAAACCGGCAGCGAAGGCGAGCCGCCGGAAGGCAATACAGGACTTATTAAAAAACTTAACGAATTGTCGGAAGGCATCGGCGGCGGAAGCGAAAAAAAAACGTCTGCCGAGATTTCTAATTCTAATACCGCTATAGCCGCTCCGGAGACGCAGGACAAAGAAGTTCCTAATGCAGCGGTTGCAGATGCAGATAAAGAAAAAACCAAGACCGTAGATTCTGCCGATAAAATGCCGGATTCCGGAAAAAAGAAACCAAGAAGCCTTGGAGACATACTTCTTGAGGACAATCTTATTTCAAAAGAAGAATTAGAAGAGATTTATAAAGAAAAAGAGGAAGAAGAACATACGGCGGAAAAAGTTACCGCAGTGCCGGAAGTTTCGGCGGAAGAAATACCTCATCCTTCGGCGTCGGCTAAAGCTTTCCAGTCTGCCGAAGAAAAACAAGTTTCCGGCAAACCTGCCGAAGAGATTAAATCTAATCCCGTCCCGCAGAAACCGGTTTCTGCCGCTGCCGCTAAGCCTGCTTTTGCAGTTCCTACAGCATCTCCGGCCGCGGAAATTAAAGAAACGACTATAAGGGTAGACATAGAAAGATTAGACAACGTTATGAATTTAGTAGGCGAGCTGGTTCTTGCAAGAAACAGGCTTTTTAATATATCTTCAAAACTGGAAATAAAGTATGCCGACGACGATCTCTCTTCCACCCTTGCGCAGGTAGTGGCAGGGCTTAATCTTGTAACGACGGATCTGCAGCTTGCCGTTATGAAAACTAGAATGCAGCCGGTAAAAAAGGTTTTCAGTAAATTCCCAAGGATGGTAAGAGACCTTTCGAGGGAACTAGGCAAAGATATAGAACTTCTAATTTCAGGCGAAGAAACCGAACTTGATAAATCAGTCATCGAAGAGATAGGAGATCCGTTGGTTCATTTAATCAGAAACAGCGTCGACCACGGAGTCGAAGACAAAGAAACCAGAAAATTAAACGGGAAGCCCGAAAGAGGAACTATAAGGTTAGGCGCCGAGCATGAGGGCAATTACATTATTATATCGGTTATAGACGACGGCAAAGGAATGGACCCTGCGATAATAAAAAGAAAAGCCGTAGAAAAAGGAGTAATAGACGAAAAAACCGCGGCGAGCCTTTCGGACAAAGATGCTTTAAATCTTATTTTTGCTCCCGGTTTCAGCACGAAAGACAAAGCTACCGAGATATCCGGAAGAGGGGTAGGAATGGACGTCGTTAAGACGAATATTCAAAAACTTAACGGTATTATAGAAATTAATTCAGTTCCGGGACAGGGTTCGACTATAATATTAAAACTTCCGCTTACGGTCGCAATCATACAGACTTTAATAGTAGGCATAGGAGACGAAGTATTTGCGATACCTTTAAATTCGGTAGTGGAGACTTTAAGGATAAAAGAATCGACAATACAGACTATAGATAAGCACGAGGTCATCAATTTAAGAAAATCGGTACTTTCATTGTTGAGGCTCGGAGAAGAATTCGGCGTAAGCGAAAGCGCCGTTTCTTCCGTAAACGCTAAATCTTCCGACAGGGAAATTTATGTAGTAGTAGTAGCTCTTGCCGAGAAAAAAATAGGCATAGTAGTGGACGACCTGTTCGGACAGGAGGAAGTAGTCATTAAATCACTAGGAGATTACCAGCTTGGATACAAAGGTATTTCCGGCGCTACTATAACCGGAGACGGAAAAGTAGTTTTAATTATCGACGTTGCGTCTATGATAGATGCCGTAAGCTTAAGATAAGATAAGTTAAAATAAATAAATTATACCGATAAAAATTATTTTGAAAGGAGCTTTAAATTTATGGCTGAACCTATAAGGGTTTTAATAGTAGACGATTCGCCTTTTATGAGGAGGGCTATAAGTTCTTTTTTCGACGACGTCGACGATATTAAAGTCGTAGGAATGGCGAAAAACGGCGAGGAAGGAATACGGCAGATACAGGAGTTAAAACCCGATATAGTTACTATGGATATAGAAATGCCCGTTATGGACGGACTTACCGCGCTTAAGATAATTATGGAGAAACATCCTTTGCCCGTCATAATGCTTAGTTCGTTGACTGAGGAAGGAGCCAAAGAAACATTGGACGCTTTAGATATAGGGGCGGCCGATTATATTCCGAAAAACCTTTCAAACGTATCGCTTAATATTTTAAAAGTAAAAGACGATTTAGTTTCTAAAATAAGAGCTATTACCGCAAAAAAATATTTTTTCAGGAAAAGCGAAAAACATGAGGCAGAACCTAAGGCTAACAAAATTAACCAGGAAGGATCATCGATAGAGGCTTCTTGTAACCGCAAAAACGGCGGTAAAATAGATATCGTAGCGATAGGTTCTTCTACCGGCGGACCAAAAGCCCTGCAGGACGTTATACCTAAAATTCCGGGAAATTTTCCGGTGCCTATTATTCTCGTCCAGCATATGCCAAAAGCGTTTACGGGTTCTTTTGCAGAAAGGCTGTCGTCTTTATCTCACATAAAAGTTTCAGAAGCATCCGGAGGAGAAATAATTAAACCCGGAAACGCCTATTTGTCGCCTGGAGATAAGCATTTGACTTTAGTTAAAGACTTAAGGGAAGGTTATAAAATTTCGCTTTCTACGGAGCCCGAAGACCTTATAAACAGACCGTCCGTTTCGGTAATGATGGAATCGGTCGCAAAATTATATCCGGGCAGGGCTCTCGGCGTTATATTGACCGGTATGGGTTCCGACGGTCTTGCCGGTATGAAAAAAATTAAAGAGAGCGGCGGCAGAACCATAGCGCAGGACGAAGCTACCTGCGTCGTTTACGGTATGCCGAAAGCCGTAGTCGATGCCGGCGTTGCCGATTTAATTCTGCCGATATATAAAATATCCGACCAAATTATTAGAGAGACGGAGTGCTGACTATTTATATCATAGATAAACATATATAATTTTAGGAGGAACAGGATTTATGGATACGGAAAATAAAAAAAACCAAGTTTCCGCAGGGGAACATTCTTCGTCGGACGAAATAGTCCAGCTTGTTACTTTTAAATTAGGCAACGAAGAATTTGCGCTGGATATTTTAAAAGTTCAGGAGATAAACAGGGTAGTCGAAATTACAAAAGTTCCAAAAGCTCCCGATTTTGTAGAAGGGGTAATCAATTTAAGAGGAAGGGTCATACCTATAGTGGATATAAGAAAGAAATTCCATCTTAATATTAAAGAAGCGACTAAAGAAACCAGAATTATCGTAGTAAACATAATGAATAAAACTATAGGTTTAATCGTGGACAGCGTGTCGGAAGTTTTAAGGATTAACTCTTCGACCATACAGCCGCCGCCGCCGTTAATAGCAGGACTTGATTCCGACTATATTAAAGGCGTCGGAAAACTCGACGAAAGACTGATAATACTTTTAGATATAGATAAGATATTTACGACTGGAGAGCATAAACTTATAGAAGGCATGATAAAGTGATTTAAATGAAATCTCCGTATATCTTTGCAACCGCAAACCAGAAGGGAGGAGTAGGCAAAACTACTACTACTATTACGCTTGGAAGCTCTCTTTCCGTTTTCGGATACAGAGTACTTTTGATAGATTTAGACCCTCAGGCAAGCCTTACGAACCATCTTGCCGTCGAGCCGGAAAAGCTTGAATATTCCGTAGCCAACCTTATAATGTCGGATTCTATAAATCCGGCAGACGTCCTGATAAACAAATACAGACTTAAGAACGGCGGCTGTTTAGACCTTATACCGTCCAATATAAATCTCGCGAGAATAGAGGCGGAACTTTCCAACTCTAAAGGCGGCGGTTTAAGGCTAAAAGAGAAATTAAAGTTTTTCTGCGATAATTACGACTATATATTAATAGATTCTTCGCCTGCGTTGAGCGTATTGCTTATAAGCGCGGTAGCGGCATGCGACGAAATTATCGTTCCCGTAATGTCCGATTTTTTATCGGTCAGGGGCGTCGAGCTTCTGCTTTCTACGATAGATAAAATAGAAAAGGCTCTCGACTATAAATGTTCTTACAGGCTTTTAATTACTATGTTCGATAAAAGGACGAATTCATCTTTGAAATCTCTTGAATATTTTAAAAATAAATATAAAAATACTCATTTTCATAGTATAATTAATATCGATACCAGATTTAAAGACGCAAGCATGCTCAGAAAACCGCTTACTTATATAGACGTGCATGCAAGAGGCGCTATGGACTATATTAACGTAGCGAGAGAAATAATAGACGGTTTTAACAGTTCCGTCGAATCGGGGGAGGAAGGCAAAATATGAATAATACTTATAATTTATTTGATTTAAAATTCGCTAAAGCCGCAGGTTCGGACATAGTTACTCCGTGGATAGACGACCTTTTAGATAAAAAAAGCGGCGAAAACGTCGATGCTGAAAAGCAGACGGCTCAGATATTATCCTATCCCGTAGACAGAATACTCACCGTCGAGTCGGAATTTCCAGCGTTAAATCCTCCGCCTGAAAGCGAAACCTACGATATACGCATAGTATCCGCGCCCGTTGCGGATAACTTAGAAAAAAAAGGATTAGATTTAAACTCAGCCGCAATTCAGCAGACGCCCAATTTTCAAATGCAGGCGGAAAGCGTTCAGCCCGTTCCTTATTTTGACCTCGAAAAAGAAGTTTCTTATTTTACGTTTATTGCAGGAAGTTCTTTTTACGGCATTCCGGCTTTAAATATTAACGAGATTATAAAATATAAAACTCCGGTTAGTATTTTTTCAAAAAAAGCAGCTCATCTCGGTATAATTCTATACAGGAACAGAATGGTGCCGGTTTATGATTTTTACCTGCTTTCAAACGGAAGCGTAGACATTAAAACGCCCTTAAAATATATTGTCGTGTGCGTATATAACGACAAGTTTTTCGGATTGGCGGTAAACGAAATAAAAAACATAACAGCCGTAAAAAATAAAAACATTATAGCCGGTTCGTCTTTTAAATTTAAAAACGTTAACGGCATAACTTCCGGAGTTTTCGAGGATGGAGAAGGGAAATTTTATTCAGTTATAGACTTAAAAAACGTCTATAATTATTTAATATCGTAACATATAAACAAACGGTGCTATTATGATAGATACCGTAGAACTCCAGCAGATTATCACCAATCTTCCGCAGATAGAAAAAACGGCGGCTTCTTCCCATGTACTTGCGGCAAATTCAAACGCGATAACTCAAAAAGAAATGGAAATAGTCGATGAGACTAAGCTTAATACCGTCGTCGAATTAAGCGAAACGCTGGAAGCGGTCAACGATAAGGAAAAAGAAAAGAAACACGATAACGAAGAAAAAAACGAAAAAGAAATGAACGAAAAAAACGAAACGGAAGCCGAAGACGGAAAAGAGCATATAGATATCGTAGCATGAACTTTATTATAGACGGCGGGGCAAAATATCTTAATGTTATAGGGAATGCGAAAGATTTAGCCAAAAATGCTTCCAACGACGTTACCCGGATACTTTTTGGAGCCATAAAAGACAATTCCTTAAAATCAGGCGCTTTAGTCAAAGCGGGAGATATAGTATCTGCCGAATTGGTCGATGCTTCCGTTTCCGAAGGCGGAACTTTTACCGGAATTATAGATATAAACGGCAGTTTGTTGAAATCCGTTATAACCGAAGACCTTTTTAACGAGTTCGTTACCGGAAAAACGTTTAACGGCGAGTTCTCCATTCCTATAAAGCTTATGTTAAGCAGTATTAACGCAAAATCTTCCGGCGTAACGAATAAATCCACCGGCGGAGCCGAAACGCAAGACATATCCGGAAATATCCCGAATTCTTCGGCTGATTTTAACATAGTTTTTAAGGTTTTAAACGAATCGTTGGGCGAAAATGCCGTAAATATTCAAAAAACTCTTGATTTATACGGAAAGGCCGTTGTCGAAAATATTCAGGGGAAATTTGAAACCCTGCTTAATTCCTTAGGTTCAGAAAATTCCCAAATAAGTTCGGGTTTATCAAACGAAATACAAAATATTTTCCAAAATGCGGCTCAGAATATATCTGTTTCGGTTAAAGGAAATTTTGCCTTTATACATATAGATTTTGGGGTTTCCTTCGGTCTTTCGACGGTAATTTTAACTACCGACGGCTCTAATTATAAAGTAAAAAACGAGGATGAAAAAGAAGACGATAAAAAAAATCTATCTAATTCCAAAAAAAAATATCTGTTTATGATAGAAATAAACTTAAAAAATTTAGGAAAGCTAAAACTTTTTTCCTATTACTACGACAAAAATTTAAGCATAAAATTTGAAAGCTATACCGGCGTTTTTAAAAAAAATTTATCAGAAAACTTAGAATTATTAAAAGAAATGATGTCGTCGGACGGAATAAAACTTAACGATATTTCTTTTAAAAACATGGAATTAAATAAGCTAAACGAAATGGAAGGCGATGATGCAGAGTCCGCAGGAGGACAGGCTAATCCGGTACCCGTAAATATAAACGACTCAAACTCTTACGTATTTTTAAACGGAAAAATAATAGATGAAAGAATTTAAAAAAAACAAGAAAGCGGCGGCATTAAAATACGACCCCATAAAAAACGGCGCTCCAGTTTTAGTAGCAAAAGGCAGGGGAGAATTTGCCGAAAAAATATTAGAGATAGCTAAAAAAGAAAATATACCGATTACTCAAAACGACGCTCTTGCGGATATTCTCGACGGACTTGATATATATCAGGAAATACCGCCGGAACTTTATAAAGCTATAGCGAATATTTTTGCGTTTTTATACAAACTGGACGATAAAATAAGCCTTCGCTAAACTGTTCCTTTCATTGCGGCTACTATCTCTCTCTGCCTTTTAAAAATATAGTTAAACAGTATATCCTGCTGTGCCGGTTTTATATTTATAGCTTTAGCGCCGGTTTTATATTTTAAATTATCCAGCCTGACGTTAGACATTATTTCAAGCCGCAGAGTAACTTCCGGAAGTCCGAGCGGAAACTTAATCTTAACGTTTTCAAGCACAGTATATTTTTCTAAAGGAAAATCCAATAAAAAAGAAAAACCTTCGCCCGAAAGGTCGTAAAGCCGGGTTTCTATATATTTATTGTTATAAAAAAAAGATATGATAACCGGTTCGCTAATGGAGGGTTCTATCCTGAAAAATTTTCTTTTTTCTAAAGATAATATTTCAATCGGCTTGTAAATATCGAATACGAAATAATCCCCGTCTTTTTCGTAATTATAAAGTTTAGACAGAAAAAAATGGTCGTTATTGGAAAACTTAAAAGCTATTTTTAAATAAGACGACTCCGCCATTTTTAAATTTCCGGACTTTGGAATAAGCGAATCTACGGTTATAGTGTCGTCTTTTACTTTAAGAATACTTGTCGTGTATTCGTCGTTAAAAGGAACCGGATAAATAATAACGGGTTTTTTTTGATTGGCAAAACCCTTGAGTATAGAGTGTATTTCCTGCTTTTTTGAATATATATTAATATCCGGATTTTCTTTTAATTTTTTTATATCGAACATGTTTTGAGAACAGAAATAAAAAATAAAATTTATATTATATTAGAATAGCAATGCTCTGTCGTTTTCTTTAAGTTCGTCGATAATTTTTGCATTTTCAAACTGCGAAGAATAGTTAAAAATTTCATCGCGAAAAACTACGCCGTTTATGTTGCAGGAGTGTTCGCAAACGGAAACGTTGTCTATGATATCGTTCAGTTCTTTTAAAAGGGAAATAAATTCCTTATTTTCAGTCAAAAAAACGCCTTTATCGGTAATAAAAATAGATACTGATATATCGCCGTCCTTTTTCGCCGCCGCTTTTATCAATCCGGCAATATTATCTAAATACTTGTCTTCTGAAATTATTATCGCAAGTTTATTTTTATCCATAATATTCATTAATATTGTATATCATTCCCGCCCGCTATATCAATAACAATTTTTTTTTAAAGGTGTCAGATTTATTTATTTACCTACTCCTGCCTGCGTTTACTGGAAATTAAACTATTTTGGGAAATTTTTTCCTTTTTTTATGGCATGTTTATTGCATAAAATTATATATATTATTCAAGTATGCTTTATAAAATATTTTAATTATCGCAATTATTGAAGTTACAAGGAGTCTTAAAAAAAAATGAACGGCGGTTCTTATATAACATTGAGCGGAATATTGGCGGTAGAAAGACAACTTTCTGCCGTTACCAATAATCTTGCAAACGTAAATACGGCGGGTTATAAAAGCACGAACGTTAATTTCGCCGAATTTTTATCGCAAAAAGCCATAAACGCAAACGAATCCGGCGAAAATAAACCGCTTGTCGATAAAGCGTATCCTATTGTTTTAAATACTTATAACAATATGTCCCAGGGTGCATTAAAAAAAACGGGCAACAGGCTTGATCTTGCCATTAAAGGCAGCGGATATTTCGTAGTTTCAACTCCGACAGGCGTTAAATATACTAGAAACGGCGTATTTTCGCTTAATCAGGCGGGAGAGCTTGTGACTCAGGAAGGGTATCCGGTTTTAAGCACGTTTAAAAAACCTATCTTTCTTAACGAAAGAAGTTCGGACGTAACTATCGGCGGTTCGGGCGAAATAAGTCTTACCGATCCGCAAACCGGCAACGAAATGTATTCCGGTACGATATTAATTGCTAATTTTAAAAACCCGCAATACTTATCTAAATACGGAAACACACTGTTTTCAGAAACTAAAAGTTCCGGCGCTCCCGTCGAAAATCAAAATCCGGATATACTTCAAGGATATATAGAAGAATCCAACGTAAACGAAATCAAAGGCATGGTGCAGATGATAAATATTTCGGAAACGTATAACAATATGATGCAGGCGTTAAAATCATATTCTACGGTAGATAATACTGCGATTAACACAGTCGGAGCGGCGGTATAAATTAAAAAATTTATAATAAATAATATATTTATTAATATAGATTAATTATATAATTACGGAGGTTATTCATTAGATGAGAGCTTTATGGACGGCGGCTACCGGAATGGAAGGACAGCAGATAGAAATTGACAACATAGCAAATAATCTTGCAAATACCAATACCACCGGTTTTAAAGAATCGAGGGTCAATTTCGAAGACCTTTTTTACCAGACTATTAAGTCTCCCGGAGCTTATTCTTCGGAATATACCCAGTCTCCTACGGGAATTCAGATAGGTCTCGGTTCAAAAGTGTCTTCTATAGAAAAAGAGTTTACGCAGGGCGATCTTCAGCAGACCTCGAATCCCTTAGATATTGCAATTTCGGGTCAGGGTTTTTTTCAGGTGCAGATGCCAGACGGCGAAACGGCATATACAAGAGACGGAACTTTTGATACTAATTCGCAGGGACAGTTAGTAGATGCCAACGGATATCCTCTGGTTCCAAGTATTACAATACCGCCTAACGCCACGTCGGTAACTATTTCCGAAAACGGAACGGTTACGGCGGTAATATCCGGACAGACTAATCCTGCGCAAATCGGAACTATCAGTCTTGCAAATTTTATTAATCCGGCGGGACTTAACAGCATAGGCAGCAATCTTTATCTTCAAACTTCGGCTTCAGGCGTTCCGCAGGTCGGCACGCCAAATCAAAACGGGCTTGGAACGCTCCAGCAGGGGTTTTTGGAAATGTCTAACGTAAATCTTGTAGGGCAGATGGTTGACATGATTACGGCTCAAAATGCTTATACCATAGATTCAAAGGCTATTACGACCGCAAATCAGATGCTTCAGACTATGAGCGGTTTAATACCTTAATAAATTTTAATAAATTAATGCAGTTATTATAAATAAATTAAACTAATATGTTAAATAAAATATAAAGGCAGATAATATATGATAACTAAGGTAATAAGATAATAAAAATAAACAGATGGATAGAATGAAATTAATTTTTGCATTAACGATATTAATCGCGGCAGTTGTTTTATCGGACGGCGGATTTAACATTAAAAATGCGGAGGCGGCTTATTCGGGTACAACCGTCATCGGCAATAAGAGCAGCGATATTTTACTAAAACGTTTAATAATAAAAGCTTACTTAAAAAAAGTTCCTTTAAAATTTAAAAAGTATTTTCACTTCGGTAATTTTCATTTCAATATGCCTTATAAAAATTTTAATTTAAAAAATTTAAGAATAAATATTGCCGATACCGGATATTCCGGATATCATACGGCTTTAATAAAAATTATAAACGAAAAAAACGGCGAGATGCAGGGTTTGGATGCCGCTACTTTTAAAACGTCTATTTATGCTCCCGTCGCCGTTGCATCCGAGACTATCGGAAAATTTCAGATTATAAAAAGCGGCGAGATAAAAATATCTTATAAAAATATTCCGAGTTTAAACGACGGATATTTTTTAAACGTTAAAAAAGCGGCAGGAAGGGAAGCCAAGTTTTTTATTGCCGAAGGGTCGGCTTTAAATAATGCAAATACCGAAAGGCGCAGGATAATAAACTTCGGCGACAGGGTAAATATAATTTACGACGAAAACGGATTAATTTTAAAAACAAAAGGCATGGCTCTGCAATCCGGCGCTTTAAATTCAAAAATAAGGGTAAAAAATTTGGAATCGGGAGAAATAGTGGAATGTATGGTAAAATCGCCTAAAACTGCGGAGGTAAGGTAAATGAATATTAAAAAAAGGCAAATAAAATATAAATCAAAAGTAAAAATATTTTTGGTATTAACTTTATTTTTTGCGGGTTTATTGCCGCTAATGCTTACCGGCTGCGGAGTTAATCCTCCCAAGTCTATGATTCCTCCTACGTATGTAAAACCTACGGCAAAAAATGGAGGACTGCAGTCTAAGCCGGTTCTCGGTTCTCTCTGGACAGGTTCGGGAAGCGGAACTAATCTTTATGCCGATAACGTCGCTTTTAGGCTGAACGATACCGTAACTATTATAGTTGACGACCAGACGCAGGTTTCGGATTCCTCAGGGACGTCTCTTTCGCATAATTCGACGGGTACCGGAGAGTTTGCTTTCGGCACGCTTTCTACTTCTAAACCTACCGGTTATGAAGGTTCTAACGACGAAACTTTTAACGGCGGCGGCGGAGTAGCGGAATCAGGACAGATAAATTCGACGATTCAGGCTCAGGTGGTAAAAGTGTTCCCAAACGGCGACGTAGAACTTAAAGGCGAAAGGGAAGTATCGGTGAACGGAGAAACAAGATTTCTATTAATTAAAGGCATTGCCCGTCCTATAGACATATCGCCGGCAAACACGGTCCTGTCTACCCAGCTTGCAGACGAAAGAATATGGATAAACGGCAGAGGATACGTCAACAGTTCGCAGAGTCCGAACTGGCTGTATAAAATTATGCAGGATATCTGGCCGTTCTAAAGAGAATAAGGATTGGCGAGCAACGGCTAAATTCTTAAAAATAAATAGTATAAATAGTATTTGCAAAATAAAGGTTTGGATAATATATTTGGATTATATAAATAAAATATAAGATATATTATATATAGCAATAATATTTGGAGGCTGCAATAATAAATGAATAAAAAAATATTGTTAATACCCTTAGCTTTCCTGTTCTTGCTTTTTTTGGGCTTAACGGCAGATATCTTTTTTGCTCCTAATTCTTCTTACGCCGCTACAATAGGCAACGTTACTTCCGTTTACGGAGCGATGAGCAATCCTATAGTAGGCTACGGTTTAGTTACAGGTCTTGACGGCACCGGCGACCAGTGGGGCGTTAACGTTACCCAGCAGTCAATAGTTACCATGCTGTCTAAACTCGGCATTAATACTAACGAGGCTTCTCTTTATGAAATAAGGGATACAGCCGCCGTCATGGTAACGGCCGAACTTCCGCCTTTTGCCGTTCCAGGCGAAAAGATAAACGTTACCGTCAGCGCCATCGGCAATGCGGAAAGCATAGAAGGAGGGGTTTTGCTTATGACGCCGCTTAAAGGTCCGAACGGAAAAGTTTACGCCCTTGCGCAAGGCTCTATTTCGACCGGCGGAAGCGTTGCGGCTCAAAACGTGATGCCTCTTCCGGGTTACGTTCCTGTATCGCAGAATTTTCAAACTGCAGGCATTATAGATAACGGCGGAATAGTAGAAAAGGGAGTTTCTATCGGCTTAAATACTTTTAAAACCGTCAGGCTTATTCTTAAAAACCCAAGTTTTACCAATTCTTCGAGAATAGCCGCCGCCATAAACGCAAAAATTGGAAAAGGAACCGCAAAGCCTTTAAATTCCGCAAGCGTAGAAGTCGCAGTTCCGGTTTCTTATTCAGGAAACGTATCTCAGTTTGTATCCGTCGTTAACGCTATAAACGTAAAAACTCATTCTAAAGCAATCATAGTTATTGACGAAAGGTCTGGAACGGTAGTTATGGGCGGCAATATAAAAATAAATCCGGTTGCCGTATCAAACAGGAATATTACGCTTAAAATAAACGGGAAAAGAACGCCAAACGCTTTTTATTTAAAGAAAGGCTTAACCGTTGCTAATCTTGTAAAAGCTCTTAATGCGGTAGGGGCTTCTACCTCAAGTATTATTTCAATGCTGGAATCTATAAAAGCCGCGGGAGCGCTTTCCGCCGAAATAAAAGTTATATAAAAATATATAAAATTAAAATGTATAAATTAATTTATTATCAAAAAGCATAGAACCAGATAACATAATTTATTTAACTTATTACTATATATATTATAGGAGGCAAAATTAAAGTTACGGTTTGAAAATGTCGATTGTTATATACAAGAAAGTAAAATATCTTAAATTTTAAGAAGGTATATAATTATGGCAATCGAAATTTCAAACGTAACGCCTGTAGTCGGCGAGATTATACAAAACGGGAACGTTCAGAAGAAAAAAGACGTTTCTTCTTCGGACAGAGTACAGTCTTCTTCTGATAAAGTTAGCATATCCGGAGACGCAACTTTCATTAGCAATTTAAGAGGGCAGATAGATTCTTCCGAAACGTCTTCTCCGTCTAAAATTAACGATATAATTCAAAAAATAGCTTCCGGCACGTATGCGGACAGTTCAAAAATAGCCGAAGGCTTGATTAATTCGCTAAATATTTTCGGGGAATAATAACGTAGTAATTTATATATAAAATTAAGCATAATACGGAATATAAATTAATATATATTCAAACTATGAAAAACGAAATTAAACTAAAAAAATACGAAGAGCTTTTAGATATCGTTCTTAAATTAAAAAGCGAGCTTTCTGATTGCTATAGCGTTTTAAAAACAAGTTTTAATCCTTTAAGCAATATAAGTTTATTTGAAAAAAAAGGTGCTATTTTAAAGGAAATAACCGAAAAAATAAAAGAATCCGGTATATTTTTATCAAAGCAGGATGACGAAGTTTCAAAAGGAAACGACGACGGAGCCGAAGAAATTAAAGAAATTATAAAAGCTGAAATTTACGAACTTTCCAAGATTAACGAAGCATTTTCTTCTTTGATCAGAAAAAATATAAATTATAATCAGCTGACCATTTCTTTTATTACGGATGCTTTTAAAAGAAATTCTATTTACGACAGATCCGGCTCAAACAATGCATCGTTTTCTCCTTTAAAGAACGTTTTAATGAAATCCGGCGTGAGGATATAAAAAATGATAACCGTAAATAATATACTCGACATTGCAGACTCGGCAATGAACGCAAATACGGCGGCTATGAACACGGTTTCGCAGAACGTCGCGAACGTCAATACGCCGTTTTACAACAGCGAAACTCCGATAGAAACCGAAGCTCCGGCGGTAGTAGGAGCTCCTTATACATACGGCACCGGCGTAAACGTCAATCAAGTTCAAAGAAGCACCGATAATTTCGTACAGTCGGAAGTCAACAACGAAACAGGACAAAACAGCTATTATACGACGTTATATCAGGGTTTGGACCAGATTCAGAATCTGTTCAACGACCAGACGGGTTCGGGTTTCAGTTCCCAAATTTCGCAATTTTTCAACGATTTTCAGAACGTCGCGAACAATCCCTCTAATACTTCGCAGAGAACGGCTTTATTATCCGATGCCCAGTCGCTTACCGGTTCTATAAATAACGCTTACACCACTATAATGAATACGGTAGGGTCAACTAACAATTCGATACAGGGTTTAATTCCTCAAATAAACAATCTTACTACGCAGATTGCAGGTCTTAATCAGCAGATTACTTATGCTCTTAACGCGGGCAGTAACGCAAACGAACTGCAGGACGAACAAGCAAACGCCATAAACAGTCTTTCCAAACTTGTAAATATTTCATATTATACCAATAATAACGGAAAAACAAATATTGCACTCGGCAATGTACCGTTAGTATCGAGCGATACTTCTTTTAATCTTTCTACTCAAGTTGACCCGTCTAATGCTTCAAACTTAGACGTAATGTGGACAGGCCCCGACGGCTCCGCCCAGCCCGTAACAAGCCAGGTAACCGGCGGCACTCTGGGCGCATACGTAAATCTTGAACAAAACGTAGCGCCGTCTTACATAAACCAGCTTAATTCCCTTGCGGCGTCCGTTACCGATAACGTCAACTCCCTGCAATACAACGGTTACGGTTTGGACGG
>JAJYHI010000013.1 GCA_021784835.1 bacterium | reverse complement strand
CTTTTGTCCAAACGGCAAAATTAATGCTATAATGAAAACTGAATGCAGGATTGCAGGAATAAACCATTTATCCGTTAAAACGATGGACATAAACAGCTTAATACTGAACAATTTAAACTATTCCGTTATTCTATTCGACGAAAACCTCGTTTTAAAGTTTTTAAACCTTCCGGCGCAGGAACTTACAGGATATTCCGACAGATTCTTAAACGTCTTAACGCTTAGCCGCTTTTTCAACGATAACGCCTAAAGGAATTAAAGGAGACGGATTTATTTAATGACCGAATTTTTCTAGAATAAATTCTTTGGGGTTATAAAGCCGCAAGTTTTTAATATTTTCAAAATGTTTCCCGTTGCCCGTTATTAACGGGATATCCTTGTGAAGGGATACCTCGACGAAAGGACGGTCTGAAGGGTCTTTAAGAGATAGCAGGTATGGGTTGTCCGGCAACACCGGTTTGGATTCGGACGAAATATAATTCAATAAAGGAAGGATATATATTTCTGGAAACGAAAATTTACGGCTTCTTAATACTCTATTATACTCGTCAATAATTCTCGAATCGGCGTTAATCGTCAATTTTCCGTTTATAACCATATTTAAAATTTTTGCGGGAAAACCGTCGGGATTAATCACGCCGGAAACAATGACGTTAGTGTCGATAACTATATCCATTTATTTTTTTGCTCTATTTTATTTGATGTTTTCTTTTCTTGCTTTTTCAATTTCGGTTAAAATATCTTTACCGGTAAGCTTATTTAAACCTTTTTGAATGGAATAGAGCCTTAATTTATCTAATGCGGATTCCGCTTTTGCCCTTCTTATCGATTTAAGCTGTTCTTCTATATCGCCGCCGTCCAACTCTATGACTATTGCTTTAGGCTTTCCGTTAACGGTTACTACGGTCTCGCCGCCTGCACCGGATTCCCATAATTTTGAAGGATTATTCCTTAATTCTTTGCTTGTTATAAATTTCATATTTATATGCCTCCGTTTCATCCGTATTACCTGTATTTTCATCGTATATCACTATAAGGCGTATAATATATTATATTATAGTGGGATATATTATACACCTTATAGTATATATTTTTTATATCCAAAAGTCAATTCGTATTCATCCCCCCAAAATTGCCGATAGAAATCTCTAAAAAAAATGAAAATGGTGTCTGATTTATTTATTCTCTCACTGCAGACTGGGTTTGCGGGATTGGCAAGCAAAGATAAAGGTAAAGTTAAACCTTAAATTGTAAAACAACGAAAAATAGACGGCTCATCAAATCCTTTCTTTCGTATAATAATAAACATATCCGATATATTCGTGCAGGGCTTCTGAGGATGTCAAAAGATAGCCTAACTGCGGAAAATAGCTGTAGGTATTATAATGCATATCGGTTTTAAAATCGGCTGGATACGGGATTATTTTGATATTTTTAAAAGCGCCGGACTTTACGGATTTTGTAAACAAAAGCATAGCCCTCGGCGTATGATAAGCCGAAGTCACAAGAATAATCCGGCTAAAATCCTTTTTTTTGCAAATTTTTAAAACATACCGAGCGTTCTGGTATGTATCGTCGCTTTTATCTTCGATTATAACGTAACGCTTATCGACTCCGATAGAAACAAGAACGTTTTTCATTGCTTTAGCTGGGGAAAATGTCGAAACAGCCCGTCCGCCGGAAACGATTATAGGAACATGGTATTTCTTGTATAATTTAAAGCCTTCATAAAGCCTGTTGAACGTATCGCCGCCGAGAGTACGCCTGTTATACGCACCGGAAGAAAGAACGACTATAGCCGACGACTCTTTGATTATTCTATGCGAAGGTACCGGATAGCTCGTTTCTAAAGGAATTAACAGCATATTGGAAATAGGCTGTATCGAAAACAGATAAATGCAGGTTGCGGAGACCAAAGAAATTACGAGTATTAATATGTGTATTAATTTAGTCTTTTTTTTAATTAAAAGCGCAAAAGAAAACAAGGCTATTAACAAAAACGCAATAATTATAATACCGGGCGGAAATAATATAGATTCTATAAGTTTTTTAATGAAAAACATTTGCTTCTTCTTTATGACCGTTATAATTTTTTATTTACTATGAGTGCTATACGTTATTTATAATTCTATTGTACCATACTAAGAAAAACGTATCCGGAAAAGGTATCTAATGATAGAATAACTTTGCCCAAAACGGCAAAATTAATGATACAATTAAACCCGGAATACAGGATTGCGCGAATAAACCATTTATCCGTTAAAGCGATGGACATAAACAGCTTAAGATAGGAGGTGCCAGATTTATTTATTCTCTTACTCCAGACTGCGTTTGCGGGATTGGCAAGCAAAGTTTAGGGAATAAAAAAATTGACTTAATTATATCATGAGGTAACCGTGAAGCATCTTTACGTATATCATATTGCAAAAATACCTTGTAATTTTGCAATATAACTGATATAATCTTTTTATGGATTACATTGAAAGAGCGATTGCAGGTAAAATTATATCGAGATTTCAACAAAAACGCATTATCGCAATAACCGGAGCAAGACAAACAGGCAAAACTACCCTTTGTAAAAATATTATCCCTAAAACAGTAGATAAATCTTTTAAATACTACACTTTTGACGACCCGGACGAAAGAATAAGATTTAAAAATTCCGCCGTAAGAATTCTTGAAAATGTAAAAGAGCAGATAATAATTCTCGACGAAGTACAAAAAATACCGGAAATTTTTGATCCCCTAAAATATTTGATAGACAAAGAAGGACAGAATAAAAAATTTATTATTACGGGTTCGTCGCAAATACTGCTTATAAAAGGCATAAAAGAAACGCTTGCGGGCAGAGTATCGCTTTTCAATCTTTATCCGCTCTCTTTTTCGGAAATTAGCCGTAAATCCGCTAAGACTCTTTTTCTAAGTAAATTAATCAAACAACAAAGAATTTTAAAAAAAGATATTGAAGAAATAAACCTTATATCTTCCGAAGAACTTAGGGATATTTTAAATAAAAGAGATAAGCTTCTAAAATGGGGCGGCTATCCGCCGATATGGAAAATTGACGGCGACGATAAAAACATAGAAAAGACGGACTGGTTAAAAGATTATAGAAAGACCTATCTTGAAAGGGACGTGCCGGATGTCGGAAGTTTTACTAATCCCGAAGCATTTATTTTAGCGCAAAAGCTATTGACGTTCAGAACCGGGCAGATTCTATCTATTTCCGAAATAGCAAAAGAAGCCGGTATAGCCGTCAATACCGTTAAAAGATATATTTACATTCTGGGAGCGACGTTTATAAGTTTTTTGCTTAATCCGTATTTTAACAATACGTCTAAACGATTAATAAAAAGTCCCAAGATTTATTTTCCCGATAACGGATTGAACAGAGTAATTGTCGGAGAGGACGGGGTTTCTAAAGGAGCTCTATACGAAACTTGGATATTTTCCGAACTTTTAAAATGGAAAGAACTGCAAGACATCGAACCTGAAATTTATTTTTATAAAAGCGCTTCGGGGCTTGAAGTAGATTTTATCGTAAAAACTGAAAGTTTTCTTCTGCCTATCGAAGTAAAATCCGCTCAAAAAGTAGGTTACGCAGACGGAAGAAGCATCGAGTCGTTCCTTAAAGAATATAGAATTCCTATAGGCATAATAGTTTACCCAGGAAATGAAATAATAGAAATAAGAAAAAATATATTTGCCGTTCCGGATTGGTTTCTGTTTAGTTGAATTAAAATTAATGAAAACCAGGATACAGGATTGCAGGAATAAACCATTTATCTGCTAAAACGATGGATATAAACAGCTTAATATTGAACAATTTAAACTATTCCGTTATTCTATTCGACGAAAACCTCGTTTTAAAGTTTTTAAACCTTCCAGCGCAGGAACTTACAGGATATTCCGACAGATTCTTAAACGTCTTAACGCTTAGCCGCTTTTTCAACGATAACGCCTATATCGAAGAAAAAGTAAAAAACGTTATGCAGACCGGAGAAGGTTTTATAGAATTCGAATATAAATTTCAAAATAAAAACCGGGGGCAGACAAGATACGTAATACTGGAAATATCTAAAATTACCGACGGGGATAAACCGCATCTGTTAATTTCGTTAAAAGATATTACGAGATTCAAAGAAATGGACCATAATATCAAAAGCGAAGAAAGGATAGAAGACCTGTCGCGGTTTATTGCCGAA
>JAJYHI010000129.1 GCA_021784835.1 bacterium | reverse complement strand
GTCCGCATTGCAATGAAATCCTCTCCCCGTTTTTATCGAAAATAAATATGCTTGACCCTTTAAGCATCAAATATACCCCGAATTCTTTTGCAAAGTTTTTCCCGGCGGTTATAGGGTCTTTTTCTACGGTTCTTCTGTCTATGCCTGAAAGGCGTTCCATTTCTTTAAAATGAGGCGTAAGTATTAAATCGGTTTTGCCTGCCGTTTCCTTTAAAAAGGCGGTATCTTCAGATAAGATATTCAATGCGTCCGCATCGAGAATAACCGGAAATTTAATTTCGGGAAGAAGCCTGTGCAAAAATATTTTGGTTTCTTCCCTTAAACCTATGCCGGGTCCTATAACCGCCGCATTTTTCCCTTTTAATAAATTTTCTTTTATTATTTCTGCTCCGTTTTCCTTAAAAAAACCTGCATCGTCGTCAAAAATGGGATATGTCATAATTTCGTCGGTTTTTATTTCCATAACGTCGTTAAGTTTAGACGGAACGGCGGCGGTCACGAGGCCCGCACCGCCTTTGAATCCGGCATACGACGCCATAAAGGCGGCGCCGCTCTTGCCGGAACTTCCCGCTATGACTAGAAGATGCCCGTAATCGAATTTAGTGCCTGTTTTTTTTCTATCCTTAAAACATCCCGCAATTTCTTCCGGCAAAATTATTTCTATACCGGCGCGGTGTTTTTTTAACAGCTGAGCGGGCTGGTTTATGTCGATTAAAACAGTTTTTTCGCCTAAAAGCAGTTTTTCCCCGGCGTTTATATAAAACCCTGTTTTTAATCCTCCGAACGTAAGAACTTTTTTTATATTATTTCTTATACCCGCGCCCATAAATTCGCCGGTATCGGCATTCAAACCGCTTGGAACGTCTATGCAGATTATGTCGCGATGTTTGGCACAATCGTTCTTTTCGTTAACGATTTCGATAATTTTTTTAAAAAAACCATTTATTTCCCTGTTCAGGCCTACGCCGAAAACCGCGTCTGCCAGAATATTCGTATTATCTAAAATTACGCCTAAAACCGGAATTTTATCTTCTTTTGATATTTCGGTCACTTCTGCGCCGAGATTTATCAATATGTCTAAATTTTTCTTTGCGATTCCTTTATAAGAACCGATTTCGGCAAGGATTACCGTTTTAGTATTAAACCCCGCGTTAAAAAGATGCCTCGAGAGAACGAAACCATCTCCGCCGTTATTTCCTTTACCGCATAATACGGTAATTATAGATTGTCTAAGAAAGCTTTTTCCGTATAAATTTAAAATCTCCCTATAGCATCCGCTTCCGGCATTTTCCATTAATATATCTTCGGAATAACCGAAAGCCGAATAACTTTCTTCGTCTATTTTTTTTAAATTTTCGGAAAAATATAATTCCATTTTTTTAAAATTTTCTATTGAACTATAACTACGGCGCAGGCAAAACCTTTATCGTGCGTTATGCTTACTTTTGCCGAAATATTTTTATCTAATTCTATATAAGGCTGCCCGCTTTCGTCGTTTAATATATTTATTTTATTTAGCGGAATAGAAAAGAGGCCTTTTCCTAAAGCCTTTAAAAAAGCCTCTTTTGCGGCAAAATATCCGGCGGCTTTTTCAAATCCCCTGTTTTCGTTTCTGCTTTTGGCATTTTCTATAATTTTTACCTCGATTTCCGAGAAAACCCTGGAGTAGAACTTTCCTCCGCGCGTTTTAATCGCTTTTCTTATTTTACCTATATCGACCAAGTCTATTCCTATTCCTTTAATCATTATTTCACGTTCTCCGTCCCCTTTTCACTGCATTGGAATTTTGCGAATTCCGCCGCTTTTATAATGCCGAGCATTTCTTTTACCGCGTTTTCCAAACCTGTAAATACCGCCTTAGATACGATAGAAAACCCTATATTAAACTCTTCGAATCCGCCTATTAATGCTATGTCGTATATATTTTTATAATCTAGTCCGTGCCCGGCATTAACTTTAAGTCCGATTTTTAAAGCATAATCTACCGCCGTCTTAATTCTCGATAGCTCTTTTGCCTTTCCCGCATCGGTAATTTCGCCGGCGTATCTTCCGGTATGTATTTCTATGAAATCGAATCCCGCCTCTTTTGCCGCATCCGCCTGTTTTGTATCGGGCTCGATAAAAGCCGATGTTATGCTGTCAAAAGATTTAAATTTAAAGGCCTCCGTGATATTTTTATATCTTTTTATATCCGCGGCTACGTCGAGTCCGCCTTCAGTAGTGAGTTCTTTTCTTTTTTCGGGGACGATAGTAACGCTTCTCGGCATAATATCTATTGCTATTTCCACTATCTTTTCGTCCGCCGACATTTCAAGATTTAATCTTTTAGTCAACTTCGATATAACCCTTACGTCTTCATCTTTTATATGCCTTCTGTCTTCCCTTAAATGACAGGTTACGTTGGATGCTCCGGCTTCTAAAACGACAAAAGCCGCATGAACCGGCGACGGAAAGTTTTCTCCCCTTGCATTTCTTAAAGTTGCTATATGGTCGATATTAACGCCCAATTTCATATATAATTATTCCTCCATAAACTCCCCTCCTATGTGAGAAGGGTCGGCACTTCGTCTAAAATCAATGTCAACTCATCGGCATAAGCTCCCCTCCTTTTTAAGGAGGGGCCGCTTCATCTAAATCCTGCAAACTCAACAGGCGGTGAGAGATAAAATAAATCTGACGCCTTTTTTCTAAAATCAATGTCAACTCATCGACATAAGCTCCCCTCCTTTTTAAGGAGGGAGCCGCTTCATCTAAATCCTGCAAACTCAACAGGCGGTGAGAGATAAAATAAATCTGACGCCTTTTTTATAAAATCAATGTCAACTCATCGGCATAAGCTCCCCTCCTTTTTAAGGAGGGAGCCGCTTCATCTAAATCCTGCAAACTCAACAGGCGGTGAGAGATAAATCTGACGCCTTTTTTCTAAAATCAATGTCAACTCATCGGCATAAGCTCCCCTCCTTAAAAAGGAGGGGTGGCAGGCGACAGCCTGCCGGGGTGGTTAATAAATATTATCCGAAGCATTTTTCTATTTCTTCCTTTATTTCGGCGCCTATATTGTTTATCTCTTCGCGGTTTTCGCCTTCGACGAGAACCCTGAGATAATTCTGTGTCCCGGAATATCGGACGAATATTCTGCCCCTGTCTTTTAAGACTTCTTCGAAATATGCAATTTTTTTTGAAACCTCGGGCAGTTCTTCTATGTTTTTTCTATAAGGAACATCGATGTTAAAAAGAGCCTGCGGATAAGGTTCTATAACTTTTCTCAGCTCGGAAAGCGGCATACTAGTTTTTACCATTACGGAAAGAAGTTTTAAGGCGGATATTACGCCATCGCCGGTGTTGATATCGTCTAAAAATATTATGTGGCCCGACTGCTCCCCTCCGAGATTATACCCGTCTTTCAGCATTTTTTCTATAATATACCTGTCTCCTACGTCTGCGTAAACAGTTTTTATCCCGTGCTTTTTAAATAATATCTCTAAGGCTACGTTTGACATAGGGGTGGTAACCACGCCGTTATTTTTTAAATATCCTTCGGTTTTCATATGCAGGGCGCAGATTGCGAGAAACTCGTCGCCCAAGAGAGTCTTTCCGTTTTCGTCGCAAAAAATTACCCTGTCGCCGTCCCCGTCTAAAGCCAATCCTACGTCGGCGCCATTTTTCTTGACGGAGGAACTTAAATGTTCTGGATGCATCGAGCCGCACCCTTCATTAATGTTTATTCCATCGGGGCTTGCTCCTTCTAAAATAACTTCGGCTCCAAGCTCCGAAAACACTTCCGGAGCGGCTTTATAATTAGCTCCGTTTGCGCAATCGAGAACTATTTTCAGTCCGTTTAAGGTAAGATTTTTAGGAAATGAAAGTTTGGTAAAAATAACGTATCTTCCGGTGGCGTCGTCTATTCTGTGGGCTTTGCCTATATTAATTCCGGTCGTGCCCGCGTTATCGAAATTAAAATTAAAAAATAAATCTTCGATTTTTTTTTCTACTTCATCGTCGAACTTAAACCCGTTTCTGTCGAAAAACTTAATGCCGTTATCGTAAAAAGGATTATGCGAAGCGGAAATTACGACTCCTGCATCGGCTCTCATACTAGAAGTTATAAAAGCTACTCCGGGCGTAGGCATAGGTCCGACCAAATAAACGTCCGAACCCATGGCGCATATGCCCGACGAAAGAGCAGTTTCCAGCATATAGCCGGAAATTCTCGTATCTTTTC
>JAJYHI010000140.1 GCA_021784835.1 bacterium | reverse complement strand
TTTTTGTAAAACGTTAATTTGATAAACTAATATTTATCGTTTTAACATATTAAAATAAATAAATCAATTACTATTCTTAACTATTTTATATAAAAATATATATAATAATTAAGATATATTAATAACATTATAATTAAATAAATCCGCGGGGTAATATTCTGCCGGCAATTTTGGGGTTTTATTTGACGGACCGCATTTTTTCCATTATTCCCTGCTTTTCTTCTTTGGATAACTGCATATCCGCCATATTGAACAATATGCTTTCTTCCTTTTCTATATGTTCCGACAGAAGCCTGCCGAATGAACCGCCTATTTCGATTATGGATTTAAAATCTCCTCCCGCCGGATAGTTATTAATTTTTATCTTAAATTCCGCGGAAAGTTCCCTGCTGTGCTTATGTTCGATAAGCATAACATGTATCGGACCGGTTTCGATTCCTATGTAATTTCCGAGAACCGGAAATAAAGCCTCTTCTTCTTTTTTAAAGTGCGTCTCCAGGTCTTTATCCATAAAAGCGGTTATCTCGTTCAACTGATTTATTAAATTATTTCTCAGCCCGCCGGACGAAACGGAATTTATTTTGTTTAAATACCCTTCGAGATTGCTTAAAACCGCTCTTACCGCCTCATGTTCGCTCCTTAAAGCCGCAATAGGGTCGAGGCTTGCATCCATATCCATAATTTAGCTCCTTTTCTTTAAGTTTTTAATTTAATTTTACCATAAAATTATTTTTATAAATTATGATATAATTATTAAAAAATAATGCAATGCAAATATAAGCATTAGAAAAACGCGGATAACGAAGGGAGGAGAAAATGGCTGAAGTGCAGGGGTGCGAACTTCCGGAGGATTTATATTACGACGTAGAAAAAGACACGTGGGCAAAGCCGCTCGAAAACAATATCGTTATGCTCGGAATGACCGACGTGGCACAGACCCAGGCAGGAAAAATCCTGCACGTTACTTTTAAAAAAGTAGGAAGCGTCGTCCAAAAAAGGGGAAACACTGCAACGATAGAAAGCGGAAAATGGGTCGGACCTATTCCTTCGCCCGTATCGGGAGAAATAATCGAAGTCAACGAAGCTCTTCTTAAAGACCCTCTGCTTTTAAACGTGTCTCCTTATAAAGACGCATGGGTAAGCAAAGTTAAAGCATCCGATATAAGCGAATTAAACAGTCTGCTGACTGGAAAAGAAGCCGTCGAAAAATACAGGGAAAAAATAATCAAAGAGCAGATTCAATGTATGAGATGTTCGAGCCAGTAAGCAGTAAACAGCAGGCTTATATCAGAATACTGATTTAAAAAACTTTTCAGATATATTTTTATATGGATAACAAAAAACGCGATGTCGTTCTCCTTGTTTCTAAATGGTGCGCGGAGTGCGTTCCGGCGGATAACGCATGGAAAAGGCTCTATGAAGAACGGAAGGATTTTAATTACAGGTCGCTGGACGTTTCCGAACCCGAAGGCAGGCGCATGTCTATCGAACTTTACATAAGAAGCGTTCCTTCGACGGTTATAAACGGGAAACTTTCTTTCGTCGGAATTCCCACCAAGGAAGAAGCATCCGAACTGCTCGATTTATCGTAAGTATTACTTCTTCGAGAAGTTTTTCGCCGGCATTCCTATAAAAAATTGCTGTGCGTAATCCACGCTCAGCTTCTTTAATTCGGATAAAACTTCTTCCGACTCTATGAATCCGGCGATGGTCTTAATACCCATTTCTTTGGCGATGAAAATAGAATTTACCACGACCGCCCTGTCCATTTTATCCTCGAAAATTCCCCTTATAAATTCGCCGTCTATTTTAAGAAAATCGATGGGAAACCTCTTTATATATAAAAACGAACTGAAACCGGAACCGAAATCATCTATGGCAAATCTGAAGCCCTCGTACTTTACTTCTTTGTTTATGCTTTCTATTTCGTGCTTTATGGAACGCCTTAAAATAAAAGTTACGAAAATTCCTTCCGAAATGGGCATAATAAAAAATAGTATACATTTTTTTATATATTTGTGACATTTGTCACTGCAATAAAATAACTATATGATAAAATGAATTAAGTCGGCAGTTTAATATAACTAAAATCTAACTAAAAAAGGAGTTTTTACTATGGATGCGAGTCATGACCCCCTTGAGGCTTTAAGGATGGAACACGAAGAAATCAGGGATGTTTTAAATAAATTCGAAGGATATCTAAAAAAAGCGGCATCGGCCGAATCCGACGAAGACAGGAATAATTTAATAAACCGATTAAGCGAAATAACCGCTTTTATGGATAAAGACCTTGAAATACACTTCAAAAGGGAAGAAGAAGCCCTTTTTCCCGTTCTCGGAAATTATATCGGCGTAGAAACCGGCCCTATAAACGTTATGCTTATAGAACATAATAACTGCAGGGACCTTTCGGCGGGTTTTAAAGCAAAAATTAACGGCTACCGGTCGGATAAGAATTATAAAGCTCTTGCTGATGCCGGAAATTCTCTGAGCCGGCTTCTGTCGGAACATGAAGACAAAGAAGACCATATTTTGTTTAATATGGCGCAGATGCATCTGACTCAGGACGAAAAGCGTAACATTATGGAAAAGATACTGTCTATTAATTAAATAAATTAAAGATACACATTAAAAAAAAATAATATAAATACAAAAAAAGAGGTAAAATCATGCAGAATATAAACGATTTAAAAAGAATCAAACTCGACGTCAGGGAAGACATTAAAAATGGAGCGGACCCTTTTAAAAAAATCATGGAAGCGGTAAATAAATTAAAAGACGGAGAAGCGCTGGATTTAATAAACAGCTTCGAACCTTTCCCGCTTTATTCGGTTTTAAAAAACAAAGGGTTCGAGCATATAACCGATAAAGTTGCGGAAGGATTCGAGATAATCTTTTTTAGGAGCAATGCGGAGGCAAAACCCGTCAAAGTTTCCGAAGAAGCCGACGAAAATCAATTCGGCGACGAAGACCTAAAAAATCTTGCCCACAAGCAGAATATCGTCGAACTCGACGTAAGAGGGCTGGAACCGCCTCAGCCCCTCCTCAAAATATTCTCTACGCTCGAAGGCTTGGGAGGCGACGCCGTCCTTCATATAATCCATGAAAGGAAACCGATACATTTATACCCCAGATTAAAAGACGCCGGGTATAAATTCTTGACGGAAGAAACCGGCGACGACCTTTATACCATAAAAATTTGGAGATAATTAGCCGGAACGCCGGTTAAAGACAAATCAAAGGGACGGATTTCAAAAATAATGGCATTATTGCGTATAGCGGTCGTTTCGGACGCTCATATCGGTTTCTGCCACCTTTTAAATTCCCCTCCTTTTCAAGGAGGGGTGTCAGGCTTTGCCTGACGGGGTGGTTTGCCTTTTTTACCAGCCCATAGAAAATATATGAAACAGGAGTAGAATAGACGCGGCAAAAAGAACCGCGGCGGCGAGCTGAATTAAATAAAATATCCAAAGAATAGAACCTGCCATAAATAGCGCGAATATTACATATTCGAAATATTTAGTTTTTAAATCCGAAAACAGTTTTCCGTAAGCTCCTTTTTTTGCCTTTTCGAATACTTTAAGGCTTATCAAAAAAGGAAATATTTTATGCAGGAAACCGATTATTACCATCCCGGCAAAACCGAACAGTCCAAGAAAGCCAAATACGTAATATACGCCGTTTATACCGCCGAACACATTTAATTTTTCCTGAGGAACGGTAATTATAAACAGGCCGGTAAGCGCCGCAATTATAAGAAATACGATGCCCGCAAACAGATAAAAAGTTGTAATGTCGAACTTTTTCTTGAGTCTTTTCAGCATAAGATTAAAAAATATATAGCAATATAAAAGAATGCCCAATCCCAACAGCCACCCTCCGGCAAGGTTAAGATAAATATGTGCGGCCGACCCGTTTCCGAAAAAAGAAGACGCGATTATCGCTACGATGCCTGCGTTAACGGCGGTTAAATCGGTTTTCCAGTATAAATTATCCGGGGTTTTAGTCATATAAAACATGGGAAGCAGTCTGTATGAAACGGCTATAAAGAGCATGGCGGCAAAGCCTATAAACATAACATAGATGTGGTCCTGCAATATATCGTAAAGATTTAGCCCTATTTTAAAATAAAACGATAAAGCCAGATATAATCCTATAGACAATCCGGCAAAAAGATACGAATAAGCAAAAGCGATTCCGGCGGAAGAATAATCCCACTTTTTTACCTTTTTCAAACTTA
>JAJYHI010000014.1 GCA_021784835.1 bacterium | reverse complement strand
TGTTCTTAAATCTTTAATAAATGACTTAGAATATCTATTTTAGCAGAAAGTAACGACCTGACTTTTTCGTCGGTGAAAACAGGAATTTTAATTCGGTGTTTTTAGTATTATACATTCGGTGACGATACTTCTATGCAGGCATTGCTATATTTTAGTTTAGCTTTTGAAAGCAGTATCTTAAGCTGTTTGTCCTGTCTTAAGGCTATCTCTTTATCTAAAAGAAGATTAAGCCTGTCTTCGAAGGTTAAATCCGAATAAAGTTCGTCTTCGACCGATTTTGCCATTCCGTAGAGTTTTAAAGATAAAAGTTTTTCTTTCAGCATAGTTCCTCCTTGTAATATTGTGCGCCGCGGATATTTTCGTGCGCTATTTTATTTTCTAATTTTTGTTCTATAAAATCGTTCTCGAGATTTTTATCTAAAATATTCTTTACGTTTTTGTATCTGTATAGGCTAAAATTAAGCGCTTTTTTACATGCGGCTTCAACCCTTGCGGAAGGATAGCGCTTATTTAGCCTTATTATGCCAAGAGCCATTCTCAAAGAAGATTCGGGGCTTTTTCTATTTTCCATTATCTTTTCTATTAACATGGCGGTATTTTGCCCTATTTTTAGAGATTCTTCCATTATCTTTTCCGGAGTTATCAGAATGCTTCTGTGGGATAAAGGCATATGTTCGGAAGAGGTAACGAAATAAGATTTTATAAAGTTTCTTTTATGAGAAGCAATTATTTTGGAATTGTGGTATATTTTAATTAATTCTTGGTTATAGCATATATCCACGTACCTGTAGATTAATTTATGCGGTACGCTGTAGTGGGTGCCGTCAACATCCACGTGATAATCTATGCCTACGCGTACCCTCTTCCAGAAAGAAAGTTCGTACCTTTCCGGAAGAGGTTTTAAATAAAGCTTTTCTTCTTTAAAAAGTTCCATCCTCGATTTTAAAATAATTTGCATTGGTCTGTCGTTGTAATCTTTTAGTTCCAAAGATATAGCTAAATTCAACTCTTCTATGCTAAAAAACATTTTATTCCTTAATGGAGCCAAAATGCTTCTTTGGGCATTTAAAACGCCGTTTTCGGCTTTCGGTTTGTCTTTAGGCTTATATGGTCTTGTAGGAAGTATAACCGTGTCGTAATGCATGGACATATCAAGATAAGTCGGGTTTATTTCGGGGTCGTAATAGTTGGGCTTCGTTACTCCCGATTTAAGATTGTCGGGGACTATTCCAGAAGGACATCCGCCGAAGAACTCGAACATTTTAACATGGCAGGATACCCAACTTTCAATGGTCTGATTGGGAACGACATACGCAAATGTGTAATTACTTGCGCCCAATACGCCGATGAATAGTTCTACTTCTGTTATTTCTCCGGTAATGGGATTTTTTACGGAGGGTTTTAGTCCGGAAAAATCCACGAATACCTTTTCTCCCATTTTATGATTAAATCTCATAACGGGATTTAACGCCTTTTTCCATTCTCCATAGTGATAAGTAAACTGGGAATAGCGGTAGCCGTCCGGATTATCGATTATGTATTCTTTCCATAAAAGATAAAGGGTCACGCCTTTCCTTTTAAGTTCCGAATGGATATATTCCATATCAGGAAGCGGCTTTAACGGTTTAGGCTCTTCCTTAAGGAATAAAGTTTTAATCTCTTCGTCAGGTAATAGCGGAAATGCATCGCAGGATAAATCTAACGATTTAAAGCGGTTTACGTAGAAAGATACCGTGGTGGGGGAAATGTTGCAGGATAAAGCAATCCGTCTGTTGCTTAAGCCCGAATTAAATAAGCGGATAATTTCTCTTACGGTTTTCATGGTCAATCTCCTTTTTCGTTTCATCCTTTCTCCTTAAAAAGTTGAGTTTAAGAAGAAAGTTTAACATAAAAAGAGGATTAAACTATGCGTAAATTAGGCTTAGCCTGTGTTTAGCCGGTAAAAGCATACCGAAAATAACTAAAACAATTTACTGAAATTACAGTGCAATTACGGTGTCCAATAATTTCCGGAATCGGTGTCCAGTTGTGACCGGAATGAGTGTCCAGTTAAAAACGGAATGGGTGTCCAGTTGTGACCGGAATATACAAGGAACGGATAAACTCCTTCTGCTCGTCGAAAATTTGGCCAATAAATGGAAAATAAATTATAAAAAATATCGTTCAATTTTCTGTATAAGCCTGATATAATCAGGCTAACCCTTAAAATTAAGGAAACTGACGCAGAATCTTGAATGCTACTTATGACAAATACTTGATTTTAAAAAATTCTTATATTTTATATTATATGATATAATTGAGGATATAAAAACATTTAGAGAAGAATGTTAATATGTCAAATATCAATACAATATTGCAATGAATGATATCAAATAGTTTATAAAATATAAATTACTCTAAATTCTCGGTAATTCAGATTCTGGATTAGAATTGAAAAAAGAATTTAAGGCAGGATTGGAAGAAAGATTTAAAAAAACGTCCAAGTAATATCCAACGAGAAGTTAATAAAAAAAAATTGCCCAAATTAAAGAACGGAGGAAATTTGCCCGGCGTAAATAAATTCAATGAAAATTATTTTATCGAAAAACAACCATTATATAAGATTGACTGATGAAAGATTTAACCATATTATAAAAAATCATCCAGAGCTAAGCGGGAAAGAAAATAATATTATAGAAACAATCGAGAATCCGGATATTATATTTGAAGGCAACTTTAACGAGCTTCTTGCCGTAAAGTTTTACGATAAAACGCCCGTGTCCGAGAACAAATATTTAGTTGTAATATATAAAGAAATCGAAAATGACGACGGTTTTATATTAACCGCTTATTATGCCAGGAGATTAAACGACGGGAGGAAAATTATATGGAAACATTAAAATTAACGGAAAAAAAAGATAACCTGCAATGGGACTATGACGCTGATGCGGATGTGTTATATATATCCGTCGGACCGCCCGCTAAAGGGGAAGGGATAGATTTAGGAAACGATACCGTAGTAAGAATAAATCCCGAAACTAAAGAAATTATCGGTTTTACAATTATAAATCCCTTGAAAAAAACATTAAACGAATTAAATGTATCTGGAATTGCCGATAAAAACTATCGGCGCACGTATTAACCTATCTTTACGAAACGAAAATTTTTATTATAAACCGGCCAGATCTTCTTTTCAGAAATTTTTCAGGTAAGAAACAGGTAAGACAACAGATAAAAAATAGTCAAAAATTATATAAAAAACGATAAATCAAAATACCTGTCTAATATAATAAACAAGCGTGAATGCTGGTTTTTAGGTTATTTTTATAATTCTTTCGTAATCAGCGGGTCGTAGGTTCGATTCCTATCGCCGGCTCCATTAAATACAAAGGGTTTGAAGACCCGGCGTTTTCTTCATTTTCACCCTTCCTCACAATTAATATTGTAAGTTTGCGCATTATTTCCGCTAATCCATCTGATTTAGGAGAAATCGCTTTGTCCGAACAAAGCTATCCCTTAACCACAAGCAAAATCAGTGAGGCATGTTGCAATATTCTAACAATATTAGTACAATCTTGTATTCTTAATTACCACTTTAATGAAAGGATTTTATTAGAAACTTTAATTATAATAAATTCCGGTACAAAAATTTTATTCTTATTAAGGATATGGAGAGTTTATGAGCGATTGCGAAAATGTTTTAAACACAAAATTGCAAACGGGTCGAAGCCGTTTAGACAGGGAAAACAAATCGCAACTTAAAGAAAAAAGAATCAAAAGACTTAACGAAGCTATCTTTTTTAAAAGTGGAACACGGGAAAACCCTAAAAAACATATTATCACTGTTTTACCAAATAATATCGAAGTATATTTCTTTAAACCTGGAAAAGAGGTCTTTCGTGCTGAAAATACTAATGATTATGACATGACCCCTATGGTTAGCGGCGTTGGCTTATTAAGTTTTAACGAAATATTTGATATTATTTTAAAGGTATCTTTGACGAATAAAGGTCAATTCAAGAAATTACTCGCGTTAATATATAGATTGGCGTATATGCTTGATTTTGAGGAAATGAAAGGCGGAAAATTAAGATATGCGCCTAACCGTCAAATTTTAAATTGTATTGAAGATATAGAAAAGGATTGCAAGGATTGCTTCGGTTCTTATGGCTTATTTGCGTATAGCGGTCGTTTCGGACACTCATATCGGTTTTCGTCGGACATGTGTAGCGGAAAGTTTCGGACACTCGTATCGGTCTCTGTCGGACACTTAAAATATATCATTTAGTTTATTTCTTTTCAA
>JAJYHI010000028.1 GCA_021784835.1 bacterium | reverse complement strand
ATAACCAGTACAGAATTAACCCTTCTTTCGACATAGCGGCGGCGACCCATATAAATCAATATATAATAAGGATGAATGCGAACGGTTCGCTGTTGAATTTCAACGTTAATCTTTCTTCCACCCCGCCGCTTTCGGAACTCGATATAGTGTCGATGCTGGCGTTAGGCGCGCCTACGACTTCAGTTTATGCCGGTTCGGCAGGCGGAATTGCGGCGTCGGAAGCGGCGTCCGCTATAGGAGGAGGCGTCGAACGAAGCGTTACCGGAGCAATTTCAAGCTATTTCGGATTCAGGAACCTGTCGGTATCGCCTTCATATTCGGTCGTTACCCACAGCGCCGCTCCGCAGGTAACGGTTACTAAATCTTTAACAAAAAAACTTTCCGTTTCATATAGCGACATAGTATCTTCCCAATCTTCGCAGTCGGTAACGCTTACATACAGCTTGAGCCGCCATATTTCCGTAATAGGCGTCTGGGAGAACAACGAACTTGCCCCAAATAATTCTAACATATACAGCGAAGTCGGCGGGAATATCGTTTTTCATTTCAGATTTTATTAAAATGGGTTAAAATTAAAATATTTTATGAAGACGAATATGAATATAAATATAAAAAAAACGGCGGTATCCTTATTCCTTTCGGCGTTAACGCTTTGCCTTTTTAATGCGGTTTGCGCAAAAACTTCCTGCGCAAAAAACCCTTCGAGCATTTATAACATCCCGGCGGAAGAATACGTTATACGGTCGATAAAATATGAAATGCCGTCGGGCATTCCGATGAAAGATATAAAAAATTTTATTTTTATAAAAAACGGGGAAAGATTTTCCATGCATTCCCTTGAAAAGACCGTTAAAACGCTCTATGCTTCGGGTTATTTTTCTAATATTTCGGTATTTTCCGAAATAAATAAGAAACAAAAATCGATTTATTTAAAATTTATTTTTTTGCCTAAGATTTATATAGGAAGCGTAAATATTGTAGGGCTTAAAGAAACAGGGATACCGGCCGAAACAATACTCGATTCCATCCCCATAAAAAAGGGCGGCCGTTTTTTTAAATATTATAGAACTTTAAGCGAACAAAAAATCAAAGAAATTATGCTGAAAGGGGGATATCCCGATGCAAAAATTGAAATAAAACGCCGGGTATTAAGGAGTTCAAAAAAATATGCGGTGAATATCGATATTATTCCCGGAAGGCCGGTATTAGTTTCTAAGATATTCGTAGAATTTAAATTGTATTATCCTAAAAAAACCGTAAATGCGCTTATCGATAAATTAGTTTCCAAACCCTTAAACCTGTACGAACTTCAGAAATTCAGGAAAAAAATCTGGAATTTGTATAAAAACAAAGGCTATTTAAACGCCATTATAGAAAAACCGAAAATAGCTTATATTTCTAAATATAATGCGGTTATAACTTTCGATATCCACCCGGGCTATAAAATAATATTCCATTTTAAGGGAGCGGAGCCTCTGAAACAAAGTTTTATCGAAGATTCGGTGCTTGAAATAAAAAACGTGCTGATTTTCGATGAAGGGACGTTTAAAGCGTTTCAAAGAGTTTTAAAAGATTTTTTTAAAAAAGAAGGCTATTTTTTTGCGGAAGTTTCTTTTAAGGAAGAAAAAAACGAAGCCGCCAAAACTATTAACGTATATTATACGGTTAAAAGAGGGCATAAGGTGGAAATAAAGAGCATAATTATAAGCGGAAGCAAACCGGTCGGCAAAAAAACCATAATTTCTCTTATGAAGACCCGCGTAACGTCTCTCTTTAACAGGGAATATTTCTGCGAAAAAAGGCTTAAAAGCGATATAACTAATATCGAAAATTATTATAATAACGAAGGCTGGCTTTCAGCCCGCGTTTCTTACGGGCTAAAATTTGCCGCCGATAAAAAAAGCGTCGTTATTTCCATGAATATAAATAAAGGGATACCGACCGTCGTAAAAAACGTTTATATCGAAGGTCTCCCGGGCTTTTTAAAGGCGGATAAAAAACTGACGGATTATTTTTTTAAAATGCAGAAACTGCCTTTTTATATAATTAAGGCGGAGAACGGAAAGAACCTGCTTTCTACGAAATTAGCGGATTCCGGTTTCGTTTTTTCTAAAGTAAAGCTGGATATTAAATATTCTAAGGATAAGAAATATGCGGTACTCCATTATTACATCGAGAGCGGCCCCAGGGTCCGCATAAAGAATATTCTAATCATAGGAAATACCGTTACTAAAACATATTATATAAAGAGCCTTCTGCTTTTTAAAAAAGGGCAGTTTTACAGCCAGAAAAAAATAATAGATACGCAGAACAGGCTTTATAGGGCGGGAATATTCAATTCCGTGAGCATTAAAGTCGATAATCCCGGCAATATAAAGCCCGATAAAAACATAACGGTCAGCGTGAAAGACGCAAAACCTTTAGATTTAAGCTTCGGCGCAGGCTACGGCACATATACGAGATATAAGGGTTTTATTCAGCTCGAAAACAACAATCTTTTCGGAACGGGCAAGTCTCTATCCGCGCGCTTTTCTAAAAGCGCTATATATACCAACCTTCTTTTAAACTATTACGACCGTGCAATATATAATTACAGGGGGCTGGCTTTTAACGCTCAGGGGCTCGATACGGATATAATTACCCTTAATTATACTATGCGTAAAGAAGGAGGCTCGGTTTCTCTTATAAGGCGGTTTAACGACCGGTTAAAAGGGCTCCTTTCTTACGGAATGTTTTACGACTATCTTTCGGGGTTAAATCTCGGGGCGCAAATAACGCCCAGAGACATAGGTTTTACGAGGATAAGTTCTACTTCGGCTTCCGTTATATATAATTCTAAAAATAACATATTTAACCCGACCTCCGGAAATTTGACGACGTTAAGATTTACATATTCGGATTTTTTAATAGATTCGCAGGTTAATTTTTTTAAGATTTTTTTTCATACCGAAGAATACATACCCTTTATTTACGGTACTACTTTTTTGTACTCCTTGCGCTTCGGCTACATAAAGCCTCTTTCGCCGACGGTTCAGGTGCCTATAAACGAAAGATTTTTTTTGGGAGGCAGGACTACGGTAAGAGGTTTCCCCCAGGATTCTATCGGCCTCGTGAATCTCAATCCTTACAATTATCCTATAGGCGGGGACGTTATGGAAAATTATAATTTACAGTTTAATATCCCGGTTTATAATAATATTAATTTTTTTGTTTTTCAGGACGGGGGCAACGTATTTTTGGATACTCAGGATATAAGGCCGCTTGCATTGTATAAATCTGCCGGAGCAGGTATAATGTATTTGTCTCCTATAGGGCCTATAAGCTTTTCCTACGGTTTCATACTTACGAGAGAGCCTTACTGGCCGGCAGGCGGGGTTAATTTTACCGTAGGGACGTCGTTTTAAGCATAGTACTAAAGATAAAACGGGCCAAGAATAAAAAAATAAATGAGCGGAGAAATAAATCGGTCGGGTATCGATATTAAAAACAGGTTGAGAAAAGGGTTTTCTACCGGAAGCACGAGTGCCGCCGTTATAAAGGCGTCGATACGGTATTATTTCGATACGGAAAAATTTTTCGATATAAAAATTAAAATGCCGGGCGGCGAAGAAGCGAATTTAAACATCGCCGAATTGGAAAAATACCAAATGAACGAAAACGGAACGGCTGTTTCAAAAGCCTCTGCCGTTAAAGATTCGGGAAGCGACGAATACGACGTAACCGGCGGCATAAAAATATGCGCAGATTTTACCGTAATAAATAAAAACGCTCAAAGCGAAATCGCAAGGTTGAAAAAATATTATGAAAAATTTTCCGTTTATAATATAATAAAATGTCCGCTGAAAGACGGAACAGCCGCCTTGATACTCGCGGCGTCAAAAGGCGTAGGCAGGGCGACAAGGCCAGGTTTGCCTGTGAGAGCAGGCTTTCCGGCCGTTAATCCAGTACCTTTTGCTATGATAGAGCTTGCCGCGAAAGAAGAGTTATGTTTTTGGATAAACAAGATAAACAAGGATTCGTCGGGTTCGGATTTATTAAATAATAAAATATTTATTTCGGTATTATATATACCGGAAGGAGAGGAGACGGCAAAGAAGACCCTGAACGGGAGGCTCGGAATAGAAGGCGGAATCAGCATATTAGGCACTACCGGTTATGTTATGCCTGTATCTGCTAAAGCATGGCTCGAAACGATAAAAGCGTCTTTAAATTTTTTATCGGAAAATAAGATAGATACCTGCGTTTATACTCCGGGAAGATACAGCGAAAAAATAGCATTAAAAATCATTAAAGACCTGCCGCAGGAAAGTTTTA
>JAJYHI010000035.1 GCA_021784835.1 bacterium | reverse complement strand
TTTTCTTTCGGAGCTTATTTACCTGTTTTTAGTATCGGGATTTTTTTCCGATAAAAAAATAAGTTATTATTTTTCTTATTTTAGCGGGGTTAAACTCGCGTTTATTTTTATTCCGCTATCGACCTGGTTCGTGTCATCATATACTTTATCTAATATCGCTTATAATAAATATTTATATTTAAAGCCTGAAGAAGACAATAAAAAGAGAGATACATCGGCGCTTCAAAAAGCCTCCGCAGGAAACGCGATGCTATGGCCCGAATCCGAAGAACTTCGGTTAGTTATAGGCGAAATCCATGAAAAGGACGGAACGAGAAAGGAAAAGCCGGAATGGCTGTTCATGGATAAATACGGGCTTTTTACCGGCATCATCGTTTTCGGTTCTACCGGCACGGGAAAGACTACCGCATGCGCATATCCTTTTTTAGACCAGCTGGCAAAATACAAAAAAGAATCGACCGGCGAAAGAATAGGAGGTTTAATATTAGACGTTAAAGGCGATTTTTGGAAAGAAGCCGTCCGCATACTTAAGCGCAACGGAAGAGGAGAAGACGCCGTTATAATAGAGCCGGGGTCCGGTTATTATTTCAATCCGGTTCATTATCCTCATCTCGACGCTAAAATTATAGCCGAAAGATTATATTCCGTTCTCGAAAATATGAACTCCAACGACGGAAGGCAGGACAGTTTCTGGAAAGACAAATCTATAAACCTGCTTGCCAATTCCCTTAACATCGTCAGGCTTTGTATGGGTTACGTTACGTTAAGCGATATTTACGAAATAGTTTCGGACGAAAATAGATTGAAAAATATTATAGCTCATGCCCAAAATTTAATGAAAATAAAATCTAATGAAGAAACTTACGTAAACGAACTTAAATTAACGGCATCGTATTTCGCGGGCGCGGATTATGTAGGACTCGACGAGAGGACAAAGGCTATCATAAAGAGCGAATCTTTAAGGGTATGCTCGGATTTTATCAAGCCTGCGTTTAAAGAAACTTTCTGCTGTCCGGAACAAAAACTTAACTTCCCCGGTTTTCAGGAAGTAGTAAATTCCGGAAAAATAGTTATATTAAATATGCCCGAATCTAAATACGGTTTAACCGGAAAAATCATCGGCATTATGCTGAAACTCGATTATTTCAGGACGGTATTGAACAGGGTTTACAAGTCGGTTATAGACGATACGGTAAATATAAAAAGGCCGGTCTTGTTTATATGCGACGAATATCAGAATTACGTGACGTCCGGCGATATCGAATCGGATGCCGAATTTTTCGCAAGATGCAGGCAGTCTAAGGCGATTAATATAGTCCTCACTCAGAGCTACAGTTCGTTAAAGCTGAAACTCGGCTCCGAAGAAAAGCTTAATTCTTTAATAGGAAATATAAGGTCTTCTTTATGGCTTGCTTTAAGCGACGATTATTCGAGGGAAAAAGCCTCCAGAATATGCGATAAGGAATACAAGCTCAAAATTACCGAAAATATAACTGAGCAGGACGACAGGGCGGTTTTTAACCCTTATATCGGAAAACTGCTGTCGGACGACAATACTATATCGCAGGGAACTACAAAGACTTACGAAAAAATGCCGTCGTTCGACACCGACGATTTTGCGGGTTTAAAATTAAATCAGGCGGTTTACAGGATTTATTCGGGCGGAGAAGTTAAAGGACCCGGGCTTGTATATCTTCACCCGATATACCGCCCGAAAACGAAAAGCTATTTCGAGGCGCAGACGGATGAGCAATAATAATTATAGGGGCGGCGGAACGGGGCAGGGTTACGAACTCGATATTTTAGAAATCGCTTTTCTTGTATTTTGCGGATTATTCGCGCTTTTTTATTTTACGAACGGGAATTTTAAATATTGCGTAAATTCATTTTATATATTTATATCTTATTCTTTTAAGGTTTATACAGCAATTATAATTTTGTACGCCGTAAATCTGTTTTTATTTCTAACGGGGCTTCACGGTTTATACGTTAGAATTTTTGAAATAAGGGTCAGCGGCTCTAAACTTAGAATGTATAATAAGCTGGAAAAATATAACGATAATTATGGCGGCGGCAGAAAATAAAAGCATAAAAAGGAGGCGTTATTTAATGTCGATATTGAATTTAATATTTAAGTCAAAGTTAAAATATTATAGTATAAATTGTTTTATTTATTATATTTTATTATTTATAATTATATTTTATGCAAATTTTGCCGCTTTATCTTCATACGGGATAAATTATTCTCCGTTAAAAAAATATACCGTTAAAAAAAGACTCTGGGTGCATAAATTAAAAATAAAATCCGGCATAATTTATAAATTGAATACCGCTCCGGGCTATGTTTCCGTTATAACCCTGCCCGTCATACCTTTAGACGTTGCGTTAGGCAATACCGGAGCGTTTTCCGAGCAGATAGTCGGAAGGCAGATATTTATAAAACCGGTAACATACGATTATAAAGAAACGAGCAATCTCGAAATATATACTAAATACGGTCTTATAAATGTACTTTTAAGAATAAGAAGCCCGAAATCGGTTACGTATAATTTAAATATAGCTGATACTATCAAGGACGTTTTCGTTAAAAATTACGTCAAAAATAAAATAAACGGATTGAAAGCGGTTTTGTTGAAAAAATATGACGCAAAAAACATTTTCCTGGATAAAAAAGCCGAGGCTTTAAAGAGGGAAAAGAAAGAAGTTATTGGTCTTATCCTTATGATTAACCTAAAAAAAGTTAATGCGTCGATTACTAAAGGCGGTATAACCTTGACCGTAATTTCCGTCAGCCGCATAAAAAATTTATACTATCTGCAATATCGGCTAACCAATAATACCAGCAGAAGCTTTTTTGTCAGAAACGTTTATCTTTATAAAGAATACGGCGGAAATTTTTTTAACGGATATACCCCCGATAAGCTAAAAGAAATACCGCCGATAAACAGGACGCCTCATAACGCCTGCTATATGCCTTATAAAATAATAAAGAACGTGATAATTTTTAAACGAAAGTACGGCAGTTCGGCTTATTCCGGCGGCTTAAAAGTATCTTTTCATATTCTTACGGGGAAAAAGCTGATTAAATTAAAAATAGGCGGGATTCAGCCTTAATTTTTGATACATGAAATTAAAAAAGTTAAAATGAGAAATTAAAATGAAAAACAATAATAAATTTGACCATATAATATTATATTGTTTATACTTTACATTAAATTTATCTTCCTTAGCCCTTCTTGCCGGATGCGCGCCGTATTCCTCATTGAAAGGCGGCAACGCGTATAGAAACAGCGGGGAGAAAAACGCTTTACAAAAGAAATTGGAAAATAAAGTATTGGCGGCATCTTTAAAATTAAACGGCGTTTCGGACAAAAAAATAAAAACCTTAATATATTCAAGCGGAAAAACTAAGCCTGTTAAAAAAAGCGGAGGCAATTATTATATCGACCCGCCTTTTATGAAAGGAGAATCGAATATAATTAAGGGTCCGGCTGAACGACGTTTCCGCATCGCATTAGATAAAACCGCCGAAAGCCGGAACGGAAAAATAATCCTGAAGGCGCTAAGCGTGAAATCGGATAAAATTTTTGAAATCATATCGTTTTCGCTTGCAAATCTTTATCCGTCGCCGCTCGAATGCAGGCTGTTCCTTTTAGAAAAATCCGGCGAAAAGGCCGAATATAAGAATATTCGTTTTAAATCCAATATCGAAACCGAATACGAAGGTAAAAAATATTTTACTCTGCAGGGTTCAAGCAAAATAAAAGGGGAGATAATATTTTTAAACAGCGGAAACGGGCATTATAAAGACCCGGTATCCGGCTTAATGCTCGGTATTTCGGCATTATATAAAAGCCGTTTCGGCGGCGGCATTAAGTTTTTAAAATTATCCGCGAAATTATAAAAAATATATCGTTTGCATTATGAAAAGAGTTAAATATCTTAAAGTTAAAGCGGGCTTACCGGAAATCGCGGCGGCGGCAGTCTTCTTTCTGCTCGTCTTATCCCGGGTTTCCGTTTCGGCGGCTGGTATAAGCCAAAACTATTTAGGCGAAACCGTAATATATGCCTCAAAAAAATACGGTTTGCCGCTTCCTTTTCTTGCGGCGGTCATGAAGGCGGAAAGCGGTTTTAATATATACGCTTTAAGTCCTGAAGGCGCCGTCGGACTTATGCAGGTTATGCCGGAAACCGGCAAAGAACTCGATATGAATATTCAAAATCCGCAGGCGAATATAATAGCCGGAGCAAAGTATCTGCATTACTGCCTCAAACGCTTCGGCTTCAGGCCGGTACCGGCGCTGGCATGCTATAACGCAGGTCCGGATTCCGTCAGGACGGTATATGTAAAAAACCG
>JAJYHI010000041.1:13991-20091 GCA_021784835.1 bacterium | reverse complement strand
ATGAACGTACCCGCAATCGTATGCACGCTTGACCGCAGGAATGGGATAGAGACATTTAATAGCCGCTAAAAATATCTTTATTATTTTAAATATCGGTTGTATAATTTAATAAAGGATTAAATTATTTTTCAGAAGATTTAAAAATGTCCGCCGAAAGTATTAGGGAAAACGCCACAAGAAAGGTTATTCAGGAGCTTATAATCGCAGACCTGCAAAAGCTTATAGGTAGAATAGATATTCTAGACGGAAGGATGAGTTCCGTTAAAAACGAGCTTAAGTCTGACATAATCCGTCTTGATGAAAAGATAGAACATCTTAACGAAAAAGTAGATTTAATGAATAAGTTTAACGAAAGGCTCTTTAACCTTGTTTAACCCGCCGGACAAAAATAATGATTTTGTTCCAAATTCGTCCCATATCATTTTTTGCTTAATAAATTAATCAATAAAATTAATAAGTTATACTCTGCAATAGCTTGCTTCGGGAGCAAGGGGTCGCTGGTTCAAATCCAGTCGTCCCGACCATTTCAAAGGCTTTTCCGGCCGCATAAAAATCTATTTTTATATTTTTTGCTTAAAAATAACCGTATTTTCAAAATTTAACTTATAAACCTTTAATTAATAAAACCGGTTAATAAAAGGTTTATAATGCGTTTAATGAAATAAGCTATAATTTAAAAATAAGTAAATATTAATTAATAAATTTAACATTAATTAAAGGAGAATTTTATGAAGAAAAATTATTTTAAAGTTAAGAGCCTTGTGGTTTTTTTACTCTTATTTTCGGCGCTAACCATGTTCACGGGAACATACGCGTTTGCAATGGGACGAGGCGATTCTAATTTTATGAAGCATAAATTTATGAGGAATCGAAAATGTTCATTCAACGTCTTTATGCTTAAAAGAAAACTACGACTGACTAAAAAACAGGTAAGGCAGATTATTATCGCCAAAAAAGAAAAATTTAAGGCTTTAATGGAAAATAAGGGAAATTTAAGGAATCCGATGCTTAACGCTTTAAAATCGGGAACTTTTAATAAAAGCGTTTTTGTTTCCGATTTAACGAATAATGTAAAAAGTAAGGCGGAAATTAAGGCGGATTTTATTTCTAAGTTTTTTAATATCTTAACTCCGGCGCAGAGAAACAGATTTATCAATTTAATTAAAAACAGAATAAAAAACAGAATAAAACATTTAGAATTTATGAAAAAAATGCTTAACGAAAAAATCGATATGATGAAAAAGATGCAGGAAAATTTAGCTAAATAAACTAAAACGGCGGCGATAAAGCATAATCTAATTTATCGCCGCCTTAAATCTTTAAAGTTTCAGGTTTTATAAAGTTTTGACGTATATTATTTTATGTAAGTCGATAGAAAAAACATTCTCTCCTTTTAAGTATTCATACTTAATTTTTAACCCGTGTTTTTCGAGTATCTGTTTCGTTATATAAAGTCCTAGACCGAATCCGTCTTTATTTTTTATATTGGTATCTTTTAAAAACGGTTCGAATATTGCTTCTTCCGGGATAGACGGTTTATTTCCGGTATTTGTAAAACTTAAAATGCCGTTTTTTATCTCGACGGTTACTTTTTTGTTATCGCTAAATTTAATACCGTTTTCTATTAGATTTTTAACTGCAATACTTAGCAGGTCGAAGTCTGCTTTAACGGCGTATTCTACGTCTAACATTATCTCTATATTTTCGTCTTGTTTTACTAAGAGGAGTTCCTTAGCCCTGTTTATAGCATCCTGAAAATTAAATGAAGTTAAATTTATTTCTTTGTTTCCTGCGGCAATTTTTTCCGAAGAAAAAAGCTCGTTTATAAGCGTTTCTAATCTAATAAAAATATCGGCGAATACTTTTTTTCTGTTTTCGTCTTCGTCTTTTAAAAGCTCTAACGCAATTTTTCCTTTAGTAATCGGCGTTTTTAATTCATGGGCAATATTTCTTATAAACCACGTCCTCGTATTAATAGTTTTTTTAACGTTATCTATGGCACCCTTAAGTTCTTTTGCAACGTAACCGATTTCATCTTTTCTATCGATATATCCGTCTAAATTTACGTCGATGTTGCCGTTTTTAAATTCCTCTATTTTATTCCTGAGCTTACCGAGAGGGTTTATAGAGCGGTATATGCTTAAATAGAGAAGGATAAGAACAAAATCTAATCCCAGCCATGCCGCCGTTAAAATTTCCAGCCTGCCGTAAGCTTTTGGTCGTCTTTCTAATAAAAAATCGGATTTTCCTATTTTTGATTTTAAATATATGTATTCGTTTCCTTTATATATTAATAAAGATAATATATAGCTAACGCGGGGCGGGTTTCTTTTTAATAAATATTTACCCCCCTTTAAAATTTTTAAGATGTCTTTTCTATTTTTTATTAAACTTATTTCTAAAAAATTTTCGTCGGTCAATTTATTTTTCTTTGCCAAAAATATCACTTTTTTTATAAAATGAAAAGTTTCGATGCGGTTAATAATTCTATAAGCCGAAAAATAAAAGAGCAGAAGTATGACGAAAATTAAAATAAAGACGACGTTGATTTTAAACAATACCGAATGCCTGTTAATTTTCATAAAATTTATAGCCGTAACCCCTTATAGATTTAATATATTTTGGATTTTTAGGGTCGTCGCCTATTTTCTTTCTTATTCTTCCTATTAAGACGTCCACGCTTCGGTCGATGCTTTCATAACTCATAGTTTTTATATTTTCAAGTATAAAGTCGCGGGTAATTACGTTGCCCTTGTTTTTATACAAAGTAAGAAAAAGTTCGTATTCGGCGGACGTTAAATCTATGGTTTCGCCGTCTTTTTTTATAATCATTTTAGTTTCGTCTATTTCAAAAGGTTTCGGTATGGATTTTTGTCCGGTTTTTCTTCTTATAAGCGACCTTATTCTTGCTACAAGTTCGCGCGGATTATAAGGCTTTGCGACGTAATCGTCTGCGCCGATTTCAAGGCCGGTCACTATATCGGAATAATCTCCTCTTGCAGATGATATTATTATGGGGATATTGATTGAGCGCGAAACTGTTTTGCAAATTTCTAAGCCGTCAATGTCGGGCAAGGTAAGATCTAATATCAAAATGTCAAATTCGCGGTCTTTTTCATTAAGGACTTTAAGCCCTTCTTCCGCGTTTTCAAAATTTGTCAAGTCAATATTAAAGCGATGCAGATATTCTTTTAAAAGTTCGGCAATTTCTTTATCGTCCTCTATCATTACGGCTTTTATCATAGCTTATATAACCGAATAAAATTATATATAACTTTTATACTTTTATTATAAACGATTATAGTGCGGCAATGTAAATGAATAATTAATATATTATAAATAATATAAAAATGTAAGGATTATTTTTTAAATATAATCACGTTAATTAAAAAATTGAAAAAGGCGTAAAGTAATTTTATATAAAAAATTAGAATTTTGTGGTATATTAAACAATAAGTATATAATAAATGTTTAAGCAATTAATATTTAAGCATAATTAACGAGTTTTAATTAATTTCATTATGGTTTATTTTAATATTTTAATTTGATTTTGGATAATATTCGCAGACTCAAGATATTAAGAAGTTTGAAAAATGAGACGGGGGGAGGAAAGTTAAAATGACCGAAAATTTAAAAAATTTTAGAAGAAAGAGATTGCTTCGCTTAGCTCGCAATGACGCTTTTACGTCAAAGAGACCTCTTAGATTGGCAATATTATTATTTATTATTGTTTGCGCATGTTACTTTGTTTTTTCCGGCGTTTCTAAAGTTTATGCGTCCGGCATACTTGGGTTCGAGGTGAAAGGCGGGGCATATTTTCAGAATCTTACGGGGCATGTTGCAGCCGGGGGGAATGTCGGAGGAAACGGACCTACTAATATAATCCCTTCGGATTTAGGGCTTCAAACAACCAAAACCGAACCTATGCTGAAAGCGGCTATTTATATTTTATACGACAATAGGATTTCTTTTACATATGTTCCTTATGAATATAGCGGCTCCAAGGTATTATCTCAAAATATCTATTTTAACGGTCAGGAATATAATATAAACACAGAGGTCAATTCAAAATTAGACCTTTACAGCTACAAAATGTTTTACGACCACAATTTCGAGATTAACAGATACGCTTCCGTCGGGCTTGGCGTGGGAATAGACGTCATCACGGCTAAAACAGAATTAGATGCGGCTTCGTTAGGGTTATCGGAGTCAAAAAACGTAAGCCTGCCCATACCTTTAATAGGCGGAAGAATAAAAATATCGCCTTTAAACGATTTTTCTTTTATAGGAAAATTTCAGGGATTTACCGTCGGGGCCGACGGTTATTATTACCATGCAAATGTTGGAGTGAATTATAAAACCGTCGGTCCGCTGTCTATTTTTGCGGATTACGTGTACGATAAAGTCCATGTCGATACTAACGGCGTAAACGGCAGTTTAGAGTTTGACGGTCCGGAAGCAGGATTAAGGCTCAGGTTTTAAACTATTCGAGACAATAATCAAGAAGGTATCAAGAAGGTAAAAGAATACACAAAAGCTACCAATATTGCAGGTAAAATTAAATTGTATAAATATTTACATATCAGGCTTTTAGCTTTTCATTCTCTCTATTTATTGTTATTTTTAGCAATAAGTATTATGCTTATTCCTCCTTGCTACAGCCATACTAATTGCTTTTCCGGAGAATCCCATGAATCCCGTGAATATTCTAATAAAAATTCGCAGTCTTATATAAAAAATTTATCCTATATAAATAAATATTCTCTTGAATTACAATCTTGCCCAACCTACTGCCTCGCATCTTTTACTCTTCTTAAAAAAATTAAATTTAACTCCGGTTTCAATACCTTTATTTCCAAATTTAATCCGCATGCTTTAGATTATGCATTAATACGCCCTTTTAATATACCTCACCCCCCTCAACTTTTTTCTTAATAATTCCTTTGTTTTAAATACAGAAAATTATTATATTTTTATATTTTACTTTGGAGATTTATTATGTCAAATAAAGCAAAACTAACGCCTCATAATAGACTTAACCGTATGCCGCATTTTAGAAGCGCGGCTGCGGTTAAAGTTGCGGCATTTATTCTTATTTTAATATTTATACCCGGTTGCGCAACCTACCAACCTAAACCTATGAATTTGGACAATACTGCAAAACGGCTTGAAGCCAGAACATTAACGAACCGCGGTTTAAAAACTTTTATCGAAAAAACATTGCAAAGGAAGATTTTGCCATGGCCGTTAAAAAGCTGGGATTTAAATATGCTTATGATTTCTGCTCGTTACTATAACCCAAATATCAAAATTGCGCTCTCGAAATTCAAGATAGCTAAAGCGGCTGAAATAACTGCGGCGCAGTTTCCGAATCCAATCATAGTCCCGCAGTTTCAATATAATCCGCTGCCAAATAAAGGGGAAACTCCCTTATCTTACGGCATCGAAGAGTTATGGCTGCCTTTTGAAACTGCGGGCAGACGCGGTTATAAGATTAAAATAGCTGAACGTAAAGCGCAGTCGACGATTTTTAATACTGTTTCCTCCTCGTGGAAAACATATGGCCGCCTGATGAATTCGTTAATTAATATTCATTATGCAAAACAACGGATTAATTTGCTTAGAAAAATTATTTATTACCGGAAAAACCTTGTCAAAATTTTAAAATATAGTTTAGCGGTAGGCGAAGTTCCGCAGACAGATGTGTTAAAAGCAAAAACTTCTACGGCAAATGCGCTGATTTTTTTAAATGATGCAAGGCGGCATGAAGACGATTCTTACGCCGTTTTGGCTTCTGCTATAGGCGTGCGGGTAAAAGCGGTTAGAGAAATAAATATTAATTTTAATTGGTTAGAGGGGCTTTCTTTTAATAAAAATCTGATAAATTCTTCATTAAAGGAAAAAGCTCTTACAGATAGAGCCGATATTCTTGAATCCCTGAATAATTATAAAGCTCAAGAGTCAACATTACAGCTTGAGGTCGCGAGGCAGTATCCCAACATCGATATTGGACCGGGGGTTTTATGGAATTCAGGCGTTGCCGTCTGGTCGTTTTTATTAAAACTTACGCTTCCTATTTTTAACCAAAACAACGGTCCTA
>JAJYHI010000041.1:0-13302 GCA_021784835.1 bacterium | reverse complement strand
GAAGCTTAAATGCGGGTCTTGCCGCATCCAAAAGCGAGTTTTTTCGCGTGATAAAACTTTATAATGAAGGACAAATAGCTTCAAAAAAATCTCTTCAGTCGGCAAAAGCCAAATATGAGCGGTATTTATACGGCGTAAATATTGCAAAAGAAGATATTAAATCAATAAAAGACCAGTCCGCGCAAAAATACGGCCAAATTATTACCTCTGCTCTTATTTATAATGGGCGGCTTTATAAAAGGCTTGTAAAAAATCAGGAATTACTAATACAGATTAATCTTCCTACCGGAATAATTATTTCCCAGCCGGCGCGGTATATTAAAATAAATGTTTCAAACGGACATTTTATTAAGGCATCGTTTATATCGCCTTCGCCGCAAACCAACCCCAAATTTCAAGGTTTAAGCTTTTTTTATACGGCAAAAGCCGGCATGGGACTGCTTCCCGGCATGAATATTACGGCTGAGTTTACCGTGGGGGTTAAAAAGAGGGGAGTTTTTATACCGGCAAGCGCCGTAGTGTGGTGGAATGGCAAAGCATGGATTTATATGGAGAAAAAAAGAGGGATATTCTTTAAGCGGCAAATTCCGACAAAAAAGGCAGTAAAAGGCGGTTTTTTCGTTATAAATAAAGATTTTTTTAAAAAAGAGCTTATAGTCATTAAAGGGGCGCAATTACTATTATCGAAAGAGCTAATGGAAAAGACTCGGTCAAAAGGGGAGGCGGACAATGATTAAAAAGATTGTTAAAACTTCCCTTAATTTTCCCGTCATAACGATTATTATAGCCGGTCTTATGATTTTTTACGGTCTTTATGCATTGCCTCAGGCAAAGTACGGACTATTTCCCGAATTTGCGCCCCCGATGGCGGTTATTCAAACCGAGGCGCCGGGGTTGTCCGCTAACCAGGTAGAAGTTCTTGTTACCCATGTTATCGAAACTTCAATTAACGGTACGCCCGGGATTAAGCGGATGATATCTAAATCTATTCAAGGGTTATCCGTTATAACCGTAACTTTTAAATCGGACAGCGATATATATCTCGACAGACAGCTTATTTACGAGCGCTTGTCGAATGTTTCCAATATATTGCCTAAGGGCATGAAAGCGCCTGTCTTAACCCCGCTTACATCCGCTACCGGCCTTATTATGGATATAGGTCTTACCTCCAAAAAAATATCGATTATGAAACTTTACACCCTTGCAAATTTCGCTATTAAGCCGCAGCTACTTGCCGTTTCAGGGGTTTCAAACGTGGTTGTTTTTGGAAAAAAGGTTAAAAGCTATCAAATTCAGATTAAGCCTGAAAAACTTGAAAAATACGGTCTTTCCATAGGAGATGTTATAAGAGCGGCAAAAAAAGCAACCGGAATAAGAGGCGCCGGATTTATAAGTACTCCAAATCAGAGGATTGTACTTCAAAGCGCCGGGGAACCGTTAAATGCTAAAGCATTATCGCAAGTCGTAATTCGTCATGAAAACGGTATGAATTTAACTATTCAAGATGTTGCAACCGTCGTCGCGGCTTCGCTTCCTCCGATCGGCGCGGCAATGATAGGCGGTAAGGCCGGGGTAGAGCTTGTTGTCTCCGCGCAATACGGCGCAAATATTCTGAAAGTTACTAATCATGTTGAAACGGCGCTTGCAGGTTTAAAGCCGTATCTTAAAAAACAAGGTATATCCGTTACAAAAATCTTCCGCCCGGCAGATTATATTAAAACCGCATTGGCAAATTTAAGTTTCGCTTTAAAGATAGGAGTGATATTAATTATAATAATTTTATTATTATTCCTGTTTAACTGGCGCACGGCTCTCATATCCTTGTTGGCTATCCCTATTTCTTTGGTAATAGGAATTACGGTAATGGGTTATTTTGGAATAAGTCTTAACGTCATGACTTTAGGCGGATTTGCCGTTGCAATAGGGCTGCTTGTCGATGACGCCGTAATAACCGTTCAAAATATTTATGAAAGATTAAGGCAAAATAATTTGTTGGAATCTCCAAAGCCTTTAAAGCGGGTCATTCTGGATGCAATATATGAAGTGCGGAGTTCCGTGGTGTATGCTACACTTGCTATCGTAATTGTTTTCATGCCGGTGCTTACTATATCCGGCGTCGGCGGACGGTTTTTCGGACCGTTAGGCATAGCATTTATTTTAGCTATACTAGGTTCACTTATAGTAGCTCTTACGGTAACCCCTGCCCTTTCGGTACTTCTACTTAAAAAGAAATCTCTTCCGAAATCCGAGCCATCCCATATTCGCTTAATGAAAAATATTTACGCGGCATTGCTTCATAAAGTGCAAAGACACGGTAAAATAGTTATAGCCGCCGCAATAATCGTTGTGCTTATAGGATTATCTTTGATTCCTCTTTTAAAGAGTGAATTTTTGCCTCAAATGAGCGAAGGTCATTTCAATATTCATATGCATTTGGCAACAGGCACATCCCTTAATGAATCTATGAAAACCGGAAAAAAAATAACAAAGGATTTAATGAAACTTCCGTTCGTTAAACTTGTAGCCCAGCGCACAGGCAGAGCCTATGAATCGGAGGATACCCCGGGGCCTTATTACAGCGAAATCGACGTGTCTCTTAAACCCGGTATAAATAACAAATTAGCAGAGCAAGCTATAAGTAAAATAATGAAACAGTTTGCCGGCGTAAATTTTGAAATAGATACTTATCTTTCAGACCGCATAGATGAGACAATTTCAGGTTTCCCCGGTAATGTCGCAGTTAATGTGTTCGGAAATAGCCCCAGCGCAATTAACCGCTCTGCCCAAAAAGTTTATACTATTTTACAAAAAATACATGGAGCAACAGGAATCCAAATGCAATCTCCCCCGGGCTTACCGCAATTGATTATACGATTAAAACCCGAAGCTCTGAGATCATTCGGATTTGAGCCGGTGCAGGTTCTTGACGCCGTGCAAACCGCTTATCACGGCTCGGTCGTCGGTCAGGTTTATCACGGCAATAATATTTTTAATGTCGTGGCAATACTCAACCCGAAAGACCGCAACAATGTCGAAAAGATAGGCTTGCTGCCTTTAAAAAACTCAACCGGCACATTTGTGCCGCTTAAAGAACTGGCGCGTATTTATATGACCAATGGCAGGTATGTCATACTTAATAACGGCGCAAGGATGGTGCAGACTATTACTTTAAATGTAAAAAACCGGTCTGCCGGCAATTTTATTAAAGAAGCAAAAAATAAAATTAAAAATACCCATTTGTCTTCGGGAACTTATGTAGAATTTACGGGAACCGCTAAAGAACAGTCAAAGGCGGTAAACAGCCTGATAATACACTCCGTAATTGCCGCTATAGCCGTTTTACTCCTCTTATCGATAGTTTTAGGAACCTTTAAAAACTCGCTCCTGATATTGATTAATTTACCTTTTGCGCTGGTAGGCAGCGTGTTAATAGTTTTTGCTGCCGGAGGGGTTGTTTCTTTAGGTTCTATGATAGGTTTTATAACGGTTTTCGGTATAACTTTACGCAACTCGATGTTAATGCTTTCACATTACGACGACCTTTTGCATATCGAAAAAATGCCGTGGAATATTGAAACTGCAATAAAAGGAGCGGTAGATCGTTTAATACCTATTTTAATGACCGCCCTTATAACTGGAATGGGTCTTTTGCCGCTTGCTATAAGCAATGCTCCCGGACAGGAAATAGACAGCCCCATGGCAATTGTTATACTGGGCGGACTTGCAACGTCAACTATACTTAATTTGCTCGTTCTTCCCAATATTGCGCTAAGATATGGAAAGTTTAAAACTGCAACGGATTTTTATGACGAATAAATCCGGCTTATTATGTACTCATAATTGCGAGGTTGTAATGTCATTACAACCTCGCAACACACAATTCTACAAATTACTTACTTCTGCCGCGTTTTCTTTAGTATCTGCCGCGGCGGTTTCCACGGAACATGCGCCTCCGGCACATTCCGTATTTGCGGCTGATGAAGTTTCCACGGCGACATCGCTTTCAGTTTTAGCGCCGGTTTGAGCAGTTTTTTCGTTTGACGTTTTATCTGCAAATTCAGCATTCACTCTTATTTTATTATCGCGAACTAATTTGCTTACGAAATATAAAGCGCTGTCCTCCGATATGTTGAATTTTTCGGCAATGGATAAGGGATTTATTTGACCTTCTTTTTTGATGACGGTTAATATCTCTTTTTCCACTTCCGACGCCCAGTCCTCAAATAAAGCGCGTACCTCGGGCGTGGCAAGACCCGCTATTTCCGCCGTTGCCGCAACCGATTCCGTCATTTTTCTGTACATTTCCATCGGATTGAAATTTTCGTCTTTCATACCTCCCATCATCTTATTCATCATGCCCATTCCAGTTTTCATCGGATTAAAACCGCCGTTTCCGTTATTGCCCTCCGACGTCTTATTCTTTTTTACATTGTTATTTGTTTCGTTTTCGCACCCCATAATGTTATCTCCTTATTTTTAATTAGTTTGTAATTTTTTTAATTTTTGATACATTGAATTTTTTTCTAAATTAATAATTATCCGCAAGGACACGGAAACTTAGAAACCGTGTTTTCTTTATTATCACCTCCATATTTTTCAAATTTTCTTACTAGATTAATCAATTCATCGTCGCATAACTCGTTGATAACAAATGTAGATTTGCGCGAAGTTTTAATCAAGCCCGCTTCGCGCAATGACCTAAGATGAAACGACACCAGCGGCTGAGACATCCCCGTAGTTTCGATAATCTGTGAAACCGTGCGGGAACCGTTTTCTAACGAAAATAATATTTTTACCCTGTTAGTATCGCTCAATAATTTAAAAACTTGTGAGATTTTTTCCGTAATGCTCATCACCTCCTATACATAAATATGAACTTATATAAGTCATTATTTATATAATATACCACTAATAATATTATGTCAAGTAAAATTTATCATAAATATAAATTTTTCTATAATTTGCCGATAGAAACTTAGCCAAAAACTAAAAAAACTCCTTTATTTATCTGTCTTTTAGTGATATAATTATAATAGAGTGTATCAAAATATAAAAGGTTAACAGATAGAGTAGAAATCATGGAAAACAAATTTAATATAAAAATGTTATAATCAACTTATTATGGAAAAGATAGACAAAAACATCGATATCGCAAAAAGAATCATTACGGAAGAAGTCGAAAATGCCGGATATAAGGTTGAAAGGATTGTTTTATTTGGTTCAAGGGCGAGAGGGGATTATAAGGAAGGCAGCGATTATGATTTTCTGGTTGCAATAAATAGAGATATTTCTCGCGATAAAAAATTAGACTTAACATGGCATATTCGAAAAAGACTTGCTCATTACATCGCAAGCGATATTATTATTAAATACGTTAATAAATTAATAAAAGAAAAAGATGACAAGGGACTTATAAGTTATTATGCATTAAAAGAGGGGATGACACTTGGGTAAAGATACGATTAAGGCGTGGATGGTTAAGGCCGATAATGATTTAGATGTTACGAACCATAGTGAAATCTTACCCTCAGATGTGGTCTGCTATCATGCTCAGCAGGCCGCCGAAAAATATTTAAAGGCTTTTTTAATAGCAAATGATATAGAAATTAAAAATGTCCATGATATAGACAGACTTCTCGTAGAATGCACCTTAATTGACCCTGAATTTATAAAGTTATCAAACATGGGTATCGGGAAACTGACCGATTATGCTGTGGGAATTAGGTATCCCAATGATTATAACTTACATGATAATTTTAACATGCCGTCAGCCGAAGAAACCAAGAAGGCTATATCCTTAGCTCAAACTACCGTTAGTTTTGTCCGTGAAAAATTAAATATCAAGACACTCGAAATAAATTGAAATAATTGACCTGCTTGAATGGATTGCGACTTTCTGCTTCATTTCCTCTGTTAATAGGCGGAAGAATAAAAATATCGCCTTTAAACGATTTTTCTTTTATAGGAAAATTTCAGGGATTTACCGTCGGTTCCGACGGTTATTATTACCATGTAAATGCGGGAGTGAATTATAAAGCCGTCGGTCCGCTGTCTATTTTTGCGGATTACGTGTACGATAAAGTCCATGTCGATACTAACGGCGTAAACGGCAGTTTAGAGTTCGACGGTCCGGAAGCAGGATTAAGGCTCAGGTTTTAAACTATTCGAGTCAATAATCAAGAAGGTAAAAGAATACACAAAAGAGCCTTGTCTGCTCCTTTATCAGAATAATCTGATATAATTATCCGCTATTTTATTATTTTAATTAAGGAATAGACAAATTAAAAGTTATTTATAGATAGACATTTTAATAGTTATTAACAGCGTATGACCCAAAATTGCCGATAGAAATCTCTGAAATGGCTTTAAAGTTATATGAACACTGGATTCCCGCTTTCGCGATATTTCCGTCCACGTTTATCAAAGCATGTCTTTGATGTGGACGGAAATGGACACCCGTTGGGTGAAAACCTAAAAACCTACAAAGTCATTCCTGCGTAAGCAGGAATCCAGATTTAAAATTTTCTATCGGCAATTTTGGGGTATGAATTAAACCTTGACAAAAGTAAACATATAGGTTAACATATAATATGCTCAGAACGGTAATATTCTATAAAACCGCTGACGGAAAATGTCCAGTAAAAGAATTTTTGGATTCTTTAGACGGCAAGGTTGTGCAAAAGATTGTTTGGGTACTCAATCTATTGGAAGATTTAGAGAGCGTCCCCTCTTTATATTTTAAGAAACTTGTATCTTCGGACGGCATATGGGAGTGCAGGATAAAACACGGCTCAAATATTTACCGGATATTTTGCTTTATGTTTAAAAACTCTAACATAATACTGACGCACGGATTTATTAAAAAGACGCAGAAAACGCCTATAAACGAGATCGAAAAGGCGGAAAAATATAAAAACGATTTTATAAAAAGGGGTAGTTAAAATGAGTGATTTAAAAAAATACATAGAAAACAGGAAGAAAACGGACGCATCTTTCCGTGAGGGATTCGACGAGGGCTACGAACAGTTTAAAATCGGGGTGATGGTCCGCCGGATGAGGGAATCTGCCGGTTTAACCCAGGAAGAACTTGCCGCCAAGCTTAAAACAAAAAAAACGGCTATTTCGAGAATTGAAAACCATGCCGCAGATATTAAACTCTCCACTCTTGAACGGGTAGCCTCTGTATTAGGTAAAAAATTAAAGATTAGTATTGCTTAAATGATTTTTTACAAATAATCCTCTATAATATAAGCAAAATCTTTAAAGAGGAAAAAAATTGCAGACGGCCAAAAAGGATTTCCCCAAAAAATTCTTTAAGGAATATGATTTGACGCTATCGGACTGAATTAATATGTTCCTAAAACGCCGAACGAAAAGTGCAGTTTTCACCGACGAAAAATCACTTAAAATTGATTCTTACGGAAATACGTATATAAAAATGCCTTTTACAGAACGCTTGGTTGTGCCCATCTCTTGCGTAACGCATATAGGTTATAAAGATGTCGCGCTAATTTATGATAAAAGCAAAAACGCGTTTAAAGCAAAAAGTATCCTTATAGGCGCAAGGGACGGTAATTATTATCCTGCCATAGAAGGCTTAAAATCGAAAGAAATCGTTCTTAAATTAAAAAATTTAAGAAAAATAATAAATATAAATGATTTAAGAAAAATTAATCATTATCTTATTCTATCTTCCGTAAAAATAAATTCTTTATAAGCCGTAAGGGTGAAATTTTTGGGCATATAAGGATTAAACGGCGAAAAGTTATGACCGTTTAGTCCTTATATGCAAAACGACGGTATTACGTTACTAAATGTATCTTTTTAAAAGAGGTATCAAGAAGGTAAAAGAATACACAAAAGAGTTGTGAAAGAAAAAATATTGACGGGGATAGGGCGGATTAAGTTTCTTTAAAAGCGGATAAGATATTTTCTATGAAAACCGGCGTGTATTTATATCCGTCGAGGTAAATCCCTGCGAGTGATTTCTTCTTTCCTATCACGCAGTTTATTGTTTTTACATTTATATTTGTGCCGTCCGAGGCGGTTTTTATTTTATAGCTCGGCACAAACATAGTTTCATCCGTAATATCGTCCCCTATATTTACTCTTAAAATATTTAATTCTTTTTTTAATGCCGCCTTCGAGAGTTCATTTACGATATAATTACAGGCGCGCCCTTTGTTCCAGTCGATATTAGGCCTTATTTCCAGAATCTTTTTCCCTTTTGTTATATGTAAATATTCATCAAATAAAGGATTTTTAGAAAGCAAATTTTTTATATATGCTTTTAAAATTTTAGTTTCGCCGGAATTTAATAATCTGTAATGCATGCTTATGGAAAATTTTTTGTCTTCCACGATTAAATTTTGCAAAGCCGTCTTCCGAAATTTGTTTATTTCATTTAATGTTTTTTTTATCAGCTGAATATATTTTTCGGTGTTTTTTACAAGGAAATCAATTTTAAGGCTATCGTAATAACTTTTTATCTCAAAACCGTGATTGCCGGAATAAATAATGTTTTTGCGGATGCCGACCCTGTTTTGTATATCGTCCAGTTCCCGCCCCGTAATTACGCATAAGATAACGTTTTTTATTTTACCTACGGCTTTTAAAAAAATTTTAAGCTGCTCGGGAGCGTAAACATCCAAAGGGTTTTTGTATATATTGACTAATGTTCCGTCGAAATCAACGCAAAAAAATATAAAATCCGCCTTATAAGTTACGTCGGCGGAGCCTGAAATTATATTTGTTTTTATTTCATTAAATTCTTTAATTCCGTTATAAAACATAATTTATTATTATAATATAATATAAAAAATAATGGAATTTTGCAAAAATAAAAAAAATATAGTAAAATATAATGAAAAATGTAGTTTTAATATTATATTTTTAATTAAATCTTTAATAAATTTAAATAATTATGGAAAAAGAAAGATTTAATGATTTAATAAAAGAAAAATTAGGCAATATTAATTTAATCGTCGTTTCCAACAGAGAACCTATTGCGCATGAATATGCAGGGAAAAAGATTAAGGCCGTCAAATCTATCGGCGGTCTTACCATAGCGCTTGAACCTATAATGCGAAATCTTCACGGAACATGGATTGCCTATGGCGGCGGAAGCGCAGACAAGGCTGTCTCGGACGGCAAAGGAAAAATAAAACTGCCCGAAGGGGAAGAATCTTATACTCTAAAAAGGGTTTTTCTTACAAAAAACGACTTAAACGAATATTATTACGGTTACGCAAACTCGGTTTTATGGCCGTTATGCCACACCGTATATGTTAAACCCGTTTTTAATTCCAATCAATTTTTATCGTATGACGAGGTAAATAAAAAGTTTGCGGATTCAATAATAGAGGAGATTAAAGAATCAAATAATGCAAACGGCGATAACGGCGCCGCCGTTCTTGAAAATGTTGTATGGCTTCAGGATTATCATCTCGCGAGATGCGCCAAATATTTAAAAGAATATGACGAAAACATTAAAACATCTATCTTCTGGCATATTCCGTGGCCGAATCCCGAAATATTTTCGATATGTCCCGAAAAGTTGGAACTGCTCGAGGGTTTGCTGGCAAACGATTTAATAGGTTTTCAAATAATATACCACTGTCAGAATTTTTTAAAGGCATGCGAGTGGGAGCTTGAGGCTCAGATTAATTGGGCGGATTACTCCGTTACATATAAAGGCCATAAAACCAAAGTTATGTCTTTTCCGATTAGCGTAGATGCAAATTATTTAAATCACCTTGCCAAATCCGAAGATGTAGATAAAATAATCGACAATATTCAAAAAAATGACGAGATTATCGAGCCTTCGTATGAATTTTTGGCCGTTTCGGTTGACAGATTGGATTACACCAAGGGGATTATCGAAAAGTTAACGGCAATCGACAGGTTGTTGGAAAACCATCCCGAACTTCAGGGCAAGTTTGTTTTTGTGCAATTTGGAGTATTGTCGAGATTGCCTATCGATGCCTATAAAAAGTTTAACGACGACATTTCCGGACTCATAAATAATATTAACTGGAAGCATAGAACATCCGACTGGTATCCTATCGTAAGATACTTTAAGCAGCTTGATTTAGAGGTTTATTTAGCGTATTACAGGCTGTGCAATGTTATGATAGTCAGCCCGTTACATGACGGTATGAACCTTGTTTCTAAAGAATATATTATGTCCGATACCGATTATAAAGGCATGCTTATATTGTCTAAATTTGCAGGGTCATCTAAAGAGTTATACGATTCTTTTTTAGTTAACCCCTTCAATACCGAATGTTTTGCTGAAAAAATATATGAAACTCTTATGATGGATAAAGAAGAAAAAAAGACGAGAATATCGAAAATGCAAAATATAATTATGGAAAACGATATTTACGACTGGGCGTATAACTTTCTTGCCGCTCTTTATTTTATTTAATGTAATTTATTTTGCAATTTATTGTTTTCGTATTTTAATATCAAAAAGGTTTAACTTAAAATATGGGCAACAATAACGGCGAAAAACCGGAAGACGAATTTAAGAATAAAAAGACCGCTCCTGCCGCCCCTTTAAAAAAACTGATTAATATTATAATACCTATACTCCTTCTAGGTTTTTTGTTTTTCGTCCTATTTTACGTTATACATTTTTACTCTAAATATTTTTCCCAAAATATTTTTCCCAAAGGTTATTTTTCCATTATCGAAGCAATATTTATCGCCGTCTTCGGGATTTTAGCGATAAAAATAATTCAGAAAAGCTCGTCTAAAATATTTAGCGGATATATTTCCGAAGATAAAGCAGGATTTTTAAGATTTTTATTAAATTTTACAGGATATTTTATTCTCGTTCTGTTTATTTTTACCACATTAGGCATAGATATATCTAATATCCTTCTCGGCGCTACTTTTGTAGGCGTAATACTCGGAATTGCCGCCCAGTCGTTTTTATCCAACCTACTTGCCGGTTTTATAATATTATTCGGGAAACCTTTTAAAATAGGTGATAGAATAACTATAGTTACATGGCAGTACGGTTTATTAATGTCCACATATCAGCATGAAACTGCCAAGCCCGGATATACGGGGACCATAAAGGATATAAATATGCTTTTTACGACTATTATCGAAGACAACGGTTTTACTATGAGGGCGCCCAATAATATTTTAATGCAGGCCTTAATAACGAATTACGACAATATGAAAAGAAGATCGGTAAGGGTGAGGTTCGAGCTTGACAAAGAAATGGATTTAGAAAGTTTTAAAAAGGAACTTTATGACTGCTTAACGTTAGCCGGAGATGATAAGAATATTTCGGGAAACGATTCTAAAATTATAGGCGGTTTAATAGAAAAAAATCCACCGCCGGTTATCAGGGTCGCGGATGTTTCTCTGACTAGCTATTTTGTCGCCGTGGAAGTTTACACTCCGCAAATTTATGATGACCCGGTAAGGGATTTAATATTATCTTTTGTATTAAAAATTGTATTAAAAATGAAAAGGAGAAAGAAAAATGGAAGCGAGAGCAAAATATCCGTTTAAATTTTATACGCGACTTACTTTGCCTCAACTTACGGGAATTTATTCCTTAAATCTAAAAGAACTTTTAGGCGGCATAAAAAAGGCAGACGACTCTATTATTTATTACCATACGCATCATTATCTTATACAGCACCATTACATAGTTCCGGATGCTCCGAACGATTTCGCTCACTGGGTTATCAATACGCTTGGAGAAAGATTGTTAGGAGAAGAGATATCGAGTATAGATATGTTCGCTTATAATACCATGGATGATTATAAACAAGAATTGATAAGAAGATTAACGGTTTTTATATCAAAAGATTCAAAAACCAGACGGGTTGAAATGAATGAAAGATTTAATTTTATGAAAGCGGTTACTTTTGTAATGTTCGCCGGAAAAGAGGCATATACTCTCAGGGAGTTTCACGATATTTTAAAAAATATCACTATTTTTTCGGTGTATTATCATTTTTTCGAATCCCATTTCAGATTAAGCTCAGGATTAGACGATTTTTCTGTATGGATTAGGAATGAACTTCAGCTTCCCGATTTAGCCGGTAAAATTGCGAATCTCGACCCTTATTCCGTCACTATGGATAAATTAAAAGAACAAATTATAAATTATACGGAAAAATATTTTTAAAAATGTCTGAATAATTAAAAATAATTAAAATTAAATAATCATAATAATAATGGAAAAGGATATAAAATGAGGTCTATAAAGGATTACGCAGATATTGTAGGCGAAGAAACGATAGAAGAAATTGAGAAATTAGGTTCTTATTTAAACGGAAAAATTATTCAAAATATAAATTCTACTCCAGTCGGCGGCGGCGTTGCCGAAATTCTTTCCAGAATGGTGCCTCTTTTAAAAGAAGTCGGCGTCGATGCCAGATGGGATTTTATAAAAGGCGGAGAAAAATTTTTTGAAATAACCAAAAAAATTCATAATTCCCTTCACGGCGTTGAGGAGAATATATCGGAAAGCGATTTCAGACACTTTCTCGATGTTACGGACGAAAATTTAAAAGAAATTAATCTGCTCGGCGATATTATATTTATACATGACCTCCAGCCGATAGGATTAATAAAAGTTAAAGGTATGACCGGCTTTAATAAAAAAAAATTTATCTGGAGGTGCCATATAGATTTAAGCTCGGCTAATACGAATACGTTTAATTTTTTAAAAAAATTCATCGAAAAATACGATTATTCAGTTTTTTCCTCTCCTCTATTTGCAAAAAAGCTTAAAATACCCCAGATATTAATTGCTCCGTCTATAGACCCTCTTTCCGATAAAAATAAAGATTTGCCGGTAGAAACTATAAACGAAGTACTCGAAAGGTTTCGCATAAACCCCGAAAGAAAGATTATTACTCAGATTTCAAGATTCGACAGATTAAAAGACCCGTTAGGGGTCATCGACGTTTACAGGCTCGTTAAAAAATACGTCGATTGCCAGCTCGTTCTTGCGGGTGGAGCGGCGGCGGACGATCCCGAAGCAACTGAAGTTTATAACGAAGTTATCGAGAAGGCGGGAGGGGATAAAGATATATTCGTTTTAAATCTTCCGCCTGTTAGCAATATCGAAATAAACGCGCTCCAGAGGGCGTCAACCGTAATATTGCAAAAATCCATAAAGGAAGGTTTCGGTCTTACCGTTTCCGAAGGCTTATGGAAATATAAACCCGTGATAGCATCGGCGGTCGGAGGCATACCGCTTCAAATTACGCACAAATATTCCGGACTTTTATCTAGAACGATCGAAGGAACCGCTTTATACGCAAA